>JBJKQJ010000170.1:0-5189 GCA_046705445.1 Thermoplasmataceae archaeon | reverse complement strand
TTTTCTTTCATTTCTTCTTTTGATGGGTTGAAGTAAGCCACAATACTGTTGTGCAATTCTCTGATGCCGTCTGAGGACGCTTTAAGTTAGAGAACTCTGTCTGAGAAGGTATTAGCCTCTCCCAGCTCTATTTCAAATGGTGAAGTATTACTGGCCAGGTCCCTTATAAAAGGAAGCTATTGGAGGTTTTCTGTTAATCTATACTGGGCTTTTAAGGTAATATGGGGTTCAACCATCAGCGGCATCTTATTGTTTGCATAACGGTGTTGAAATGCTCTGATTTTTTCAGAGAAAAGAAGGGGTGGAACTATATCTATGAAAAATTTCATTGCCCCACCAATTAGGATAGATTTAGTAAATTCTGTTCAACACGTTATTCTTAAGGTATTCAATAACCTCGTCGACATGGGATTTCATACGGTCTCTGGCTTCTTCGGCATTCCCGGTTTCCATTGCTTTCAGGACAGCCTCATGTTCCTTTATCTCACTAAGCCTTCTGTCACTACTGCTGAATAGGGCAGTCCTGATTACCTTGAGCTTTAGCCTTATTGCGGAAGTGTATTCTGCGATGTACCTGTTGCCGCTGCCTCTGGCAATAATAGAATGGAATTGGCCATTCAGGTTAGCCAGCTTAATCGGTTCCGGATCCTTTGCCTGATTCAGTCTCTTTATGGTTTCAAGGGTGTTCTTAAGATCGCTGAGAAGTTCAGGTGTTAAATTCCTCGTTGCAAGATAAGTTGCTTCTGACTCTAGAATGCCCCTGATCTGATAAAGTTCCAAAACCTCATTCTCATCCAGGAAAATAACATTGTAATATCTCCCATTCCTAAATACAAGTCCTTCAACTTCCAGCTGAACAAGAGCTTCCCTGACAGGCGTTTTGCTCATGTTCAGGCTTTTAACGATATTGTCTGGGCTGATTGACTGACCGGCTCTGTATCTTCCACCCAAAATTCCATCAAAAATATACTTGTAAGCCGTTTCGGTTAATGTCATCTTATCCTGGTTGTCTATAGTCATTTACATTACGTGATCCGTACCTTATAAAAAATATTTATTGATCACATATTGATATCATTTGGCATTTTTCCGATAAAACTATTTGTTTAACATCAAAAAAACTTTTAAAGTGAATATGTCCGTCTTATTTTGTTAATTACTTTAGCAAATTCAAAAATATGTTTATTTTTATATTGGTATAATCAACAACTGAAAATATCAAATCCAGAAACTTGCATAAAAAGGCGTAAGTGTTATAACTGTTTTCTCGGTATTTTTATCAGGCGAAACAAATGGATATTTTTGAAACTAAAGTTGTAGAACTGGAACACGTAGAGTTCAACAACCCAGTGGTAATTGGCGGTTTTGTAGGAGCTACTCTAACAGGTTTCATCGCTGCAAGCTATATTATTGAAAGACTGGAACTGCATCAGATCGCACACGTTAAATCTCCACACATTCCACCCATTTCAGTTTTTATCGGGAAGAAGCTGAGGACGCCTTTCAGGATATATTCCAACAAGGGTGGCACACTGATAGTTGCCATCTGCGAGGTTCCAATCGAGGATGAAGGTCTCTATGAAATATCTTCCGCGTTACTCTCCTGGATTTCGGAGAAAAAGTCCAAGGAATTCGTAATCCTTGAAGGTTCCCCAGTTCAACAGATTGTAAGTGAACACAAGGTCTATTGTGTTGCTAACCAGGAAAAACTGAAAGACTTCACCAGCATTGGTATGGAAGCAGCAAAATCAGCCCTTATAATGGGTATGGGCGGGGCCTTGATGAATGAGGCAATGGCATACAAGATATCCGGGGTCACATTTATTATTCCTGCGTCGGTGAATCTGCCAGATCCAGGCTCTGTTCTTGCCTTGATTGAAGGACTGAATAAATCATTCAGCTTGAAAATAGACACCGGAATCCTGGAACAGAGTGTGCAGGAATTCCACAAACAATTGCAGGAGCTTATGGATCAATACAAGAAAGCTTATGAAAAGAAACAGAAACCGACAAGTGAATCAATGTACGGGTGAACTGGTCTCTGAAGCTCAGGTAATAGGCAGATTGATGAATCATTCACCTTTCTTTTTCTGTTTTCTTCTCTTGTAAACTAAATGGTACACACCATATGCCAGCAGGGAGACTGAAACAGCCGTTGCAGTCACTATCAAAAAGGGTTGAAGAAACCAGGGAGTAAAGGCATAATTCTCCTTTACAAAAACCTGGCTTGATGAATTTGCAAGCGAATAATTGCTCGAGCCTGTATTATTGTAGGGAAGGGAAGATGAATTGTACTGAAGTTGCCCCGGAAAAACACTACCTACATTGTTAAATTTTCCAGCTAATGTTGTGCTGTCCTTTGGAAGTTTTGGAATGAACTGGCTTAACTCTGGCGTGAGATTCAGTGGAGGCCTTATCAAATTTCCTGAAGCATATGTTTTGTTGAAATTCAGCATATCCAGTGGAAGATTTGAATGCAGAACAAGATTGTTCAGGGCCAGCATATTCCAGTTGTAATCTATAAAACCAAGAATGGAAGAATGGCTCAGGACAGTGTTGGAAACGTAATTTTCCTTGGCATACGGTGAGATAAGTATGAATGGGACACGGAAGCCGAGTTGTTGGCCTGCAACTACAGGTGGGGCAACCTGGTCATAGTATCCGCCTCCCTCATCATATGTGATCATTATGGCAGTACTGTTCCAGACTGCACTATCCATTATGAGGTGGACCATGTAGAACAGCCAAATTTCACCTGCAAGAACATTATCAGGAGGGTGCTGGCTGTAACCGTAAGCCAGACCGGAGATAGGTGAAACCCAAGAGACTGCTGGCAGATTATTGCTCTGAACTGCACTTGTAAAATCACCCCATGTGTGCAGGTGGGAAAAATGAGAAGTCATGCCATATACGTAGTACAACGGATAGAATCCCAGATATGGATTCTGGAAATAGTATCCCCAGCTGACGTTGTTCTTGCCCATCTCATTAAAAATTGTCTGATCGTATGGGACAAACGGAGGAGGGGTAAACTGGTCAGCTTTTACCGGCGAGAATCCTGATACGCTGTACATCCTGTTTGGAAGCGTTTCGCTCAGTGTGCTGCTGAAGTACATGTCTCCCAGCGAGTACTGGTGGGCAAGGTACCACTCTGGAGCCATTTGTGCAGTAGTATAGTAGTAAAGGGAATTGGAGCCTGATCCATTTAGGAATCCGTTCATTCTTCCATTGTTCCAATCTGTGTGGTAATTGGCCAGACCTTCAATGGGGTCACCAGTGCTGAATGTTCCATTTGGGACTGCTTTGAGGTTTTGAGTAACAGGCTGTGTAACAAGATTAATTGGAAGCGTAACGTTGGCAGCTATTGTGCCATTTCCGTTTTTCCCGTAGGTTCCAAACAAGTTGTCAAAACTATGGTTCTCCATCATGAGGATAACAAGATGCTTGATAGGGGTCTTTGTTTGTTGGCTACTGGCATTTTGAGTCAAATGCAGTGAACCTGTCAGCATCATGGCTGATATGATCACGATTATGAATGTGCTTCTAGTCCCTATCATGCCCTCTCCTTAACGATACTTTACCAGTAGTAGGATAGGGCAATATAGGAATTATTTGTTTTAAAGGTTAAACAGCTTTATGAAGAATGCCTGGAATGCATTAGACATGAACATTTTTTCAAACAGGTGTCTTCTGGGTTCCAGCAACCTCAGCTATGGTTTGATGTTGTAGGTTTTGGTCAGATCGGAGAGAGCCTCGTCAAAGTTTCCTATTTTGTCAATAAGCCCAAGTTCCTGAGCCCTGACAGCTGAAAATATCTCTCCGTTTGTAGACATTTCTAAGTTCTCTGAAGTCAGGTTACGATTCTCCGCCACAGAAATCTTCAGAACTGCGTAAGAGTTTTCCAGTATAACCATGTATTTCTGCTTTGCTTCATCAGTGGTTTGTGAGAATGGTGACAGCATGTCCTTGTATTCACCGACCTTCATCATTTCAATCTTTACACCTATCTTTTCCATGAGTCCACTGACATTGGGATTTATTCCAATGACACCTATGGAACCCACTATGGATGTTCGCATGGCGTAGATGACATTGGTTGCACTTGCCATCCAGTAAGCACCTGAGGCTCCAATACCTTCTATTACAGAGAATATGGGTTTCTTAGCCCTTATCTTTTTGATTCCTTCAACAAGTTTCTCTGAAGAGGAAGCATCGCCACCACCGGAATTAATTACTAGAATGACTGCCTTTATGCGGCTGGAATTTTCGGCATATGAGAATAGATCGAGTGTCTGCTGAGTATTTCTGGGGTTTACATTTCCTGAGAAATCAATTTTTGCTATTGCCATACAATATCTAGTGGAAGTCACGATTTATATTTGATCCCTAGTAAGACTAACTACTTAAGTATTGAATGGGTAAGCAATTATACTTGTTAACTGTTAGAACTTCTATTTCTGGATAAAGAAACAAAACAAAGATATGGATTTGTCTTAATTACTTCAAAAAAATTATATAATTTTATATCTTGATAAATTGAAAGAAGATATCCAATGGATAGCAGCAATAATTTGTACAGGACCTTTGCGGTTGCAACTTCAACGTTGATTATCTTACTTTCTGCATTCGTAGCACCATCCCTGGTCTTTCATCCCACAACTTCGCCGCCATTCAGCCATAAAGCAATCCCAAAACGGATCACAGGTTCAATCCCAATAAGTATCTTCAATAACCAAACAAGCCCTACAACCAATCCATTTAATCAGGAAGTTGTTGTTAACAGCAGCCTCTATTCGGTATACGAAGCATTCAATTTAGATAATGTATTCTGGACCTCTTCAAATTTCTCCGTGATTCCCAGCTGGATCCAGAGTGGAAATAACAGCACATCATACTATACGGTGTACTGGCTAAAACTTCCTTTTAGCATTGGCCCCAATTCGAGTGCGCAGGTTTACCTTAATTTTGGCTCCAGGAACAAGAGCCTTTTCAGCCCTAATGGTTTTGTAGGCGAATCAGCCAACTTAAGCCCTGTTTATGGTGAATACGATAATGGGGCTAACGTTTTCCTGTTCTATGACAACTTCGCAGGTCACAGCCTCAACTCAAACAAATGGAGTGTTATTTACAGCAATACAAGCGGGGCTTCCTATTCTGTCAGCAATGGTCTAACGGTGAATGGAAATTTC
>JBJKQJ010000169.1:0-5205 GCA_046705445.1 Thermoplasmataceae archaeon | reverse complement strand
TCCGTGATCTCTATTCTCAGGAGTGAAGGTAGTGGGGCAGATGTTTCAACGGTGGATGAAATCAAGATTGCCTTAGAAGCTGGTATACCGGCAAAAGAAATAACCTACACACCAAACAATGCCACTTTTGAGGAGTTGCACGAAGCTGTTGAGATCGGTGTGAACATTAATTTTGATGATATCCAGCAAATGGTTTTGCTTGGAAACCACCTGCCAGAAGTAGTTTCTTTCAGGGTTAACCCTGGAATAGGCGGAGGCGAATTCAAGGGCATTGTCACAGCAGGACCCAGAACGAAATTCGGTATACCGGGGGAAATTGTTGAATCAGCTTACAGGAAAGCTTTGGAGCTGGGTGCAGGTAAATTTGGAATGCAGATGATGGCGGGTTCCAACGTACTGGACTGGAAACATTTTGACAGCATCTCCAAAGCATTTTTTGAAATGGCAGGCAAAGTATCAAGTAAACTGGGAATTCAATTCTCATACCTTGATCTGGGCGGAGGCTTCGGAGTTCCCTACAGGGAGGAACAGCAGCCACTTGATGTAGATAAAGCAGCCCAGGTTATTGTTGATAATCTTGTTTCTGCCTGCAATATGTACGGGATGGAAAAACCGCAGTTGATGATTGAACCCGGTAGGTTTCTAGTTTCAGATTCTGCGGTTATCATCGGTAAAGTCACAAATATAAAATCCTATGATGGAACGTTTGTAGGGACTGATGTTGGAATGAACATCCTCATGAGGCCAGCCCTTTATGGAGCATATCATCACATTGTAATTGCCAACAGGTTGGATGATGACCTTAATTTTACCGCTGATGTTGTGGGCCAGATTTGTGAAAGCACTGACAAGATCGGTGTAAGCATAAACTTGTCACAACCCAAGATAGGAGATCTAATAGCAGTCTTCAATGCGGGAGCTTACGTTTCAAGTATGGGCAGCAATTACAATGGTCACCTGAAACCTGCTGAAATACTTGTTGGAAAAGATGGTTTCGATGTAATAAAGGAACGAGAGACTTTCAAAAACCTTGTCTTCGGTATGACCGTTCCCGAGAGATTAAAAAAACAATAGGTTTATTAAATAAAAATACACAATTATATACATATACGAAAATAGTAAATCGCTTAGCCACACAGTATTTAACATATTATTTGGAACATTAAAAAACGAACATTTAAATATCAAAATTAGGTAAACCACGTTAATGGCTAACAATACTAAAAAAATGATTGTAGCTTTTTTAGTCTTGGCCGTTATGGCACTTGGTTTTACAGCAGCTTTGCCCTCGTCATCAGCCGCATCGACCTCGGGACCGTCTGGTGAATTTATCTTCGGAACTGCTATATCTACCTCAATTAGTGACCTTAACCCCCTTACTGTGACAAACAGTTTGGCGACTATTATAGCTCAGGAAATCTACTCTGACTCTCTGGCTTTCCAGTGGGCAGATGGATCACTTGGACCATGGCTTGCTAACTCGTGGACAACGTCCTCAAACAGCACAGGAGCTGAGAATGTAACCTTCCATTTGAATACCAATGCGGAATGGGTGCAGGGCACATCAGTGGTTGGACATGTTACCGCCAAAGATGTTGTATTCACATTTGACGCAATAAAGGCAAACAGTTCCCTCGATGTATATGGCATAGGCCCGAGCCTTGTCAGTGTAACAGCCTGGGATAACAATTCTGCCGTTTCCTTCGTCTTCAAAGATACGAGCCAACTCTGGCTACCATACATTGCAACTCAGACAATCATACCTTCTTCCTGGTCATCATACGATAATGGAACACCTGCAAACATAGGTAGCTATACCAATATGGGACCGGTAGGACAGGAAGTATCAGCAGGACCTTTCATACTTCAGAGCATAACTGCTGAAGGAGCAACACTCATTGCAAACACGCATTTCTGGATGGGGACACCTCACATAGAGTCTTTTTACGTTGAGAAATTCAAGTCCACATCAGCATCAACCCTTGCTCTAGAAACTGGAGCAGTAGGTGGAGTAGTACCGTCGCTGAGTGATTACCAGGCACTTTCGAACACTGCTAACATCACAAATGTGAACCAGATTGAACCATACACATTCTATGTCTGGCTCAATGATTCGCTCCCAACATACTCTAACCCACACTTCAGACAGGGACTTACATATGCTATAAACAAAACACAAATCATGCTGAAGGCTGAGGATGGTCTTGGTTCATGGGGGAATAACTTCTCATTCGGAGGTCTTCCAACCGACTTAAAGTCGTACTGGGCTCCAGGAATAACACATTATTCATACAATGACACAAACGCATTGACACAGTTTGGACTTGCAGGCTATCACTTGCATGCAAACTCATCCGGACCTGAACTGCTTAACAACACAACAAACAAGCAGCTGACCATTACCATTGAGGAACCTCCGGTATCTGACTGGCAGGCAGCTGGAACATTCATACAGGCCGACCTTAAGGCCATTGGTATCAATGCTGTGTTGTTGAACGTTCCGTTCAGTACATGGGGTGCTGATGTATTCGGTGCCAATTTCTCAGTTATGACCTACTTCGGATATGTTCCTTCCTTCACCAACCCGTACATACAGCTTCAGAGCCCGTATGACTACAATGGTGGATGGAACTTCGAGAAGTTCAGCAACTCATCCTTGAACACACTGTTTAACAATACTCTGAATGCAACCGGTTCAACATATACCAACGACTTGAACCAGATGCAGAAGATTATTGACTACCAGGTTCCGCTCATCCCCATAGGAAACGCCAACAATTACTACGCATACAACGACAAGTTGGTTCAGGGATTCCTGCCGAATTTGACCATCGACAGCCCATACAACCTGATGCATATCACATCATCGTACACACCGCCAACCACAACCAGCGCCAACAACACGCTATATTACGTTATAGGTGGAGTGGTTGCAGCAGTGATAATCGTCGGTGGAATTGTTGGATATACCCTTAGGGGAAAGAAAGGCAAGGAAGAAAAATAAACTTTAAAAATTTTAAACCCACTTTTTTTTATTTTTTCGATGTGATATAATGATAACTAGAAAATATTTAGCAGTCCGAACCAGCTACGCAGTGCTTACTGCTGCTATAGCCCTTGTGATTAATTTCCTTTTACCTCGACTTGCTCCAGGAGACCCCGTTATTACAATTCTATTGACAAAGTACCACTATATACCTGCTAATCAGATCAAGATACTCGAATCACAGTTTGGACTCCAAAATCCAAATCTTTGGTATCAGTTCCAGCGTTACATAGTAGAACTGTTTCATGGAAATCTTGGGTTTTCCTATTACTATTATCCTGCTACAGTATGGCAGGTAATTTCATCCCATCTGCCCTGGACATTATACCTACTAGGCACCTCCACGGCATTATCCTCCATAATTGGTGTCATAGTAGGAAAGTACATAGGTTGGCATAGTGGAACAAGGAAGGAAACAGCCGTATCTGCCCTCTTCATGGGCCTTACTTCAATCCCATTCTTCTGGATAGCTGTGATTTTCCAGCTTCTGTTTGCAATATATCTTAGCGGAATATTGCCTATTTCCGGAGCCTTTTCAATCACTTTAGTTCCTGGATTCACCTTACCATTCATATTGAGTGTTTTAAGACACAGCATCCTTCCTGTCTTCACTCTGGTGCTCGTCTCATTTCCAGGCTTTTCTCTCACAATGAGAAATACAATGGTCAACCAGAATAAGGAGGATTACCTCACACTTGCCAAGGCAAAAGGCATACCTGAAAGGCTTATTGTTACGAATTATGCAGCCAGAAATGCTGTTCTGCCTGTGGCAACACATATTGTCCTCGCATTTGGGTACGTTGTGGCTGGCGCATTTTTTGTCGAGGTGGTCTTTTCATATCCCGGTATAGGCGATGCATTATATCTTGCAGTAACCTCCCTGGATTACCCTCTCGTAGATGGCATTTTCCTGATAATCACAATTACCGTTATTATTGCCAATTTCATCGCAGACATAATGTATGCTTATCTGGACCCAAGAGTGGAGTTGAGGTGAAAATGTTACCTGAAGTTGGACCACTGGCAACTAAAAACGTCAAATCAACAGAAAAAGTAAAAGAACAGGGCTTTATTAGAGGTGCACTGGGTAACAAAAAATTCCTCTCTGGCGTAATAATCATCCTGGCATTCACATTTATAGGAATTATTGCACCATTCGTATCTCCATACAGCCCTTACAATACCAATTTCCATAATTGGCTTCCCCCATCTTCCGCACATTTGCTCGGGACAGATTACATAGGACATGATGTACTGACCTGGTTTCTGATTGGAACAGGCACTTCATTATATGTTGGTGCTGCAGTATCTATCATAGCCACTTTACTGGGAACCGCAGTTGGATTAGTTTCTGGATATTATGGCGGGTTAGTTGATAACCTTTTGATGAGGAGTGTGGATATATTGCTCATTCTCCCGACATTCCCACTACTAGTTATTCTCGCAGTCTACCTGCCACCAACCAATGAGACAACAATACTGATTTTAGGGCTGCTAAGCTGGCCGTTCATGTCCAGGGTCATTCGATCCCAGGTTCTTACCCTAAAGGAAAGGCCATTCATAAATGCAGCCAAACTCTCAGGATATTCCGGGTCAAAGATACTCTTTACCGAGATATTCCCACACTTGCTTCCATTGATAGTAATAAATGCGGTTTACATTGTGGTTGGGGCAATTGTAGCCCAGGCTGGATTGGCATTCTTTGGATTGGGGGACCTTGCTTCAGTTAATTGGGGTACGTCACTTTACTGGGCACAGGCATCTGACGCTATCCTGTATGATGCATGGTGGTGGATTGTGCCTCCAGGTCTTTCCATTGCATTGATTGGGGTGGCGGCAAATCTCTTTGGTTCAGGCCTTAATGAATATGTTGGTCAAAGGTCGGGTGAAGTCAGATGAGTTTTCCAGTATTGAGTATTAAAGATCTGAATACGGTTTTCCACACCCCGACTGGGGATGTGAAAGCCATCAGGAATCTTGATCTTGTGGTTAACAAGGGTGAAGTCCTGGCGGTTGTTGGTGAATCAGGATCAGGTAAATCGACTTTAGGTTTCTCCATACTCAGATTAATTGACTCTCCTGGAGAAATAGAGAGTGGAAGTATTGTCTACAATGGACCTGATGGAGATGTATCAATACTCGACCTTTCTCTCCCTAAA
>JBJKQJ010000168.1:0-3124 GCA_046705445.1 Thermoplasmataceae archaeon | reverse complement strand
TGTAGGTATTCAGGCAAAAGTTTTTCTATGGGTGCGAAATATTTTCGTTCCCAGCGTTAACCCGTTTATATACAAACATAAGGATATACATAAGCTGTTACAGGCATACATATGGGGGTAATTGAATGACAATAAGAAGAAGTCTGTTTAGCCTTGGGAGGTCCATCAAAAGACAATTCAGTCTCAAGGCTGATGTAAAGGCAGAATCGGGAATAGGCGTCCTGATTATCTTCATAGCCCTTGTCCTAGTTGCTGCTGTAGCTGCGTCTGTTCTCATACATACTGCAGGTATCCTGCAGCAGAGGGCACAAAGCACAGGAACGACTACCATAAGCCAGGTGTCTACAGGGATAATTGTGAATCAGATTGTTGGATACGACAGTGCAAATCCGGCTGAAGCTGGAGGAATATCGTATCTCGCTATACTAGTGAGCCTTAATACCGGAGGAAATTCGGTAGATTTAGGCAATACCAGTCTGACTCTGACCGTCAACGGAGTTACATCCGTTCTGATATACAATACCTCTGTGTTCCAGAGCGTCGCAGGACAGGGAACTCAGAATTTGTTCGGGGCGTCAGTTTGGAGTAAGCTAGGCAGTGCAAACGGGAATCCAACCAGTTTTGGTGTAATCGGGATCACAGATCCACAACACGCACTGACAAGCAGCTATCCGGTGTTAACACGTGGAGCTCAGGCTGCTATAATCGTTAATGTTACCGATACTTTCGGTGCCAATATAACGCAGAATGAGCACGTTTCGGGACAACTGACGCCTGAAACAGGTGTTTCAGCAACGATACAGTTTGTGGCCCCAGAGGCCTTTGATACTAACGCAATCACGCTGCAGTAGACACCTCGCTGCCTCCCATTGGCCGATGGGAGGCGCAACTTCTTTCTTTTTTCTAACTTATTTATATAACCGATAGGCATGGTCTTCTAATTCATGAAGGTCCAGGTAAGGGACAGAAACCTTGATGCCTCTATTGTATCCGGAATAGGAGGTTTAGTTATATTGTACGTTGGCCTTATTGGCCTGAGGCTTGTTTTATTCGGTGGGGATACTGCTACCCTGGATATCAGTGAAGTTGTTCTCGGGACGCTTTGGGGAGTTCTAATAATAATTTTCAGCCTTCTCATGTTTCTGGACTTAAAGAGAAACAGAGTGTATGGCGCTGCCATTATTGTCCTCTCATTTGCAAGCTGGTATGGAACCTCTGGCGGTCTTTTCCTGGGATTTGTCTTCGCCTTCCTTGGTGGAGTGATGGGTTACATTTGGAAACCGAAACCAGGGAAAATTGAGAAGAAAGCCGTAGTTGAACAGGTTCAGCAGCAGACATAATCCAACAATGTTATTTATCTGGCATTAAGCATCGGGGTTTATTCCATCCATTTTGCAGTCACTTACTCATTTATTTCATGCACCAGTCGGCTTAGATATTTCAAACAGGTTCAAGGAATATGGAATATGAAAACCAGACAACCATTTACGGTTCCAATGTAAATGCAATTTTCCGAAGGGGCTATGAACAGGGGAAGAAAGAACAGCTGGAGCAGGACGTTGGGCTAATACAGAATGTAATAAGGAATTCTGAAAATTTCGAAGAATTCAAGGAACTCCTGAGCAAGGAGATCAGCAGAATAGACATGAGGGTACTCTGACCTGAATTATTACAAAAAGCTGTTTACGAAATAAATAATCTTACAACTTATATTGTGTCTGAATAAAACCCTTTATCTCATAATATGTGAGGTAGCTGTTTCATTTACTGACCTCAGATAAATTACTGGTGAAATTATGGCTGACAAGATGTCTCTAGTAGTTTTTTCAGGAACTGCAGACAAATTGATGGCTGCCTCCATTATAGCTTCGGGGGCGGTAGCTAATGATATGGACGTGGATATTTTCGTCACGTTCTGGGGACTGACCAAGATACTGAAGAATGACACTTCACAACCCGATTTGAGTTACGACGGGCAGAAGATGAAGGACCAGGTATTTGCCCTGATGAAGCAGAAAAACATTCCCGACTGGATCTCAATGCTCAAGAACGCAAAGGAGGTTGGCAATATCAAGGTCTATGGCTGTGCCATGTTTGCAGATATGCTGGAAATAAAAAAGGAAGACATGGACCCAATAGTGGATGAGATCATAGGAGTGAATGAATTCGTATCACTCTCCAAAGACTCCATGACAATGTTCATTTGAGGTGACAAAGATGGAAACAGAAACCAAACCAACAAAGATAGTGGATGCAAGAGGGTCCTTCTGCCCTGGGCCACTTATGGAGCTTATAAAGGCATACAAGCAGGCCAGCACAAATGATGTCATATCCCTTTATTCAACCGACAGTGGAACCAAGAGAGATGCAGCTGCATGGATTAATAAATCCGGCAATGAACTCATAGGGGTATTTGACAGAGAGGGCTATTACGAGATAGTCATGAAGAAAACAAAGTGAGTTTCTATATGGCAGCTAAAATACTGGTCCTTGGGGATGGAGCCGCAGGGACCATAATTTCAAACAAGCTTAGATTCCTGATCAAGAAGGAAGATGCTGAGATCACTGTGATCGGGAATTCAGAGTACCACTATTTCAAGCCGGATGGCATACATATACCACTAGGTGTGAAGAATTACAAGGACAGTGTCAAGAAGACAGAGTTCCTTTTCAATTATGGAGTTAATTTTGTCAGGGACACAGTAACACTGATTGACGTGGAAAACAGGAATGTTGATACTGCTTCCGGCAGGAATTACACTTATGACTATCTTATAATCGCAACTGGAGACAGGCTGGTACCTGCTGAAATACCGAATTTTGACAAAGAAGCTTCCCACTTTTATTCACTGGATGCTTCGCTAGAATTGGGCAAAAAACTTGCTTCTTTTAATGGCGGGAAGATTGTCATCGGCCCATCAAGCATACCCTACCAGTGTCCGCCAGCCCCATACGAATTCACTTTTCAGCTGGACAGATACCTCAGGAGACGTGGTATCCGGGACAAGACTGAGATCCATTATATTTTCCCGCTGAACAGAGTCTTTACAATGGAGAATGTCTCAGCTCATGTGCAGAAACTGTTCGATGAAAAGGATGTTATTTACCACACCCTTTACAACGT
>JBJKQJ010000167.1:0-13190 GCA_046705445.1 Thermoplasmataceae archaeon | reverse complement strand
ACCGTAAGGGATTTTATGTCAGCCTTGGAGGAATGCTTTGAGAGAAAAATCACGTCTTCAACATCCTCCCTGACATTTCCGAAGAGCTCTCCGAAGTTGTCCATGTATAGATGTTTTATATCTATATAAGAAAAAAGATAATTTCTGTATTTTAGAATTCCCGGCGTATTGCTGTCTTCCTGGAAATTCAACATTTCCATGATGGCTGAAGCAATAGACATGCTGGCCGGGTCCTCCCTTGAAGCTATTAAGAGGTGCACGTCCTGCAATGCATCTATGATATTTTAGACTCTATCATGTCATGATATAATCTGTCGGCCTTTGTGGTTATAATTTCCTTCTCTTCTTTGATTCTTTCCAGGTACTCCTTCATTTCCTCTTCAGGAGTCTTCTTTATCAACAGATCGAATTCGTTCACTGATTCGGCCTCCGTCTTAGCCAAGTAGAGGAGTACGCTCTGAAGGCTGCTTAAGTCAACGTTATCTTCAGAAACCAGGTGATCTGTTGCAGAAATCGATAGAGGTGCTTCCACAATAACCTGTTCTTCCGGCTCAAGTTCTCTTTTTCCGTACGCCTTCAACTTTTCAATGATGTCGTTGTGGCTGTTGAGGAAAAGCGTCAGGAAATACCGTATATTAGACTGTGCTGCCTTTTCTGCAAGTTCCCTGTAAGTGTTTCTGATCTTTTCCTCATGCTCTATCAGGGAAGCAAAAGGCTTGCTCACCTTTGACATGGTAATTTCATGTAATGAATCATGTGTAATAACCTTAGCCCGTCGCGTCGACTAACTTTTTTTTAATTGCTTCCTGCGTGTTGAAATTGCGACGGCCAGTAACATGAAGGCCCCGCCCGCCAGTGTGAATACTGTAATCTGCTCTCCGAGAAGAAGTGCCCCACCTGCCACGCCAACAACTGGTATTAGGTAAAGCTGGACAGAGAGCCTGGATACTGCCCCACGGTTGACAAGCGTGTAGAATAGCATATAACCTGCAACAGTGCTCAGTATTGAAAGATACAGCATTGCAAGCCATCCGTAAAGAGGGAGCGCCTGGACCTGAACCATGAAGCTGCCTGATAGTAGAGGCAGAAGCATCAAGGTCCCTACCAGGCCGGCCCATATTGTGAATGGCCTTGCGCCGTATTTCTGAACCAGCGGTTTGGAGAAGACTGCAAAAACGGAATAGGAAACTGCGGTTCCAAAGGCTTCGAGAATGCCAGTGACCGTGCTGTGCCCGTTTGTGATATCGCTGCCCACCGCAAGTATCAGGCTACCTACGAAAGCCAGAGCCACCGCCATGAAAATGGTTGCACCATGCCGTTCGCCCAGGAACGCCCAAGAAAGAATGAGAATGAACACAGGGCCGACTGCAACTATTAGAACAGCGAGCCCGGCGGAAATAGCATTCTCTGATGCATTTAATGTGAGGTGATATGCAACAACGTTTGCGAATGCTACCATCAGGAACCTTGGTATATCCTCCCTTTGGAACTTCTGTTTCGGTCTGCCTAGAAACGGAGCCAGGATCAGGAATGCACCGCTGGCAAGGAACCACCTCAGAATTGTCATATTTACAGGTGAAAGGAAAGGCTCGAGGTACCTGATGGCTACGAATGCCATACCCCATATTATGCTGAGAATAACCAGGAATCCGTAAATCCTGAATGCCCCAGTTATTCTTTCTACATTTGTGCTGCTCAGGTTGTTCCCGGTCCTTTTACCAGATGTTCCAGGCAGTGCTTTAATCATGCTGTGAAGCCCTCTTTTCCATTTCCAGAAGATATCTCTTCCTCTCGACTCCAAGTGCGTAGCCACCCAGTGATCCGTCACTTCGTACTACCCTGTGGCAGGGAACAATCAGTGGCACGTGGTTGGCCGCGCATGCGTTTGCTACAGCCCTGAAAGCTTTTGGCCTTCCAATCATGGCCGCAACTTCATTGTATGTACGGGTTTCGCCGTAAGGAATGGACCTGAGCGCGGACCATACCCTTAATTGGAAATCTGTTCCCTTGAGATCCATTGGGAGCTGGACTTCCTGACCGTCAAAATACTCCAGAACTGAATTCAGCCTTGGCTGCACTTTCTCAGACCTCGAGATTGTAGCCTTTGGAAATTCCTGATAAAGAGATCTCACAAGGACATCCTCACTGTCCCCGATGCTCAGGGCACAAATACCTTTGTCCGTTTCCGCAACTATAAGTGTTCCAAGTACACATCTGCCTGTGAGGTAGTTTATTGTGGTTCCCTGGCCACCATTCCTGTAACTGGATGGCTTCATGCCCAATTTTGACTTACCTGAATCATACAGCCAGCTCTGGGAGTTATAACCTGCCTTGTATATTGCTCCAGGCAGAGGTTCACCTTCCCTAAGGTTCCTTTTAAGCGCCAGAATGCGGCATTCTTCCACATACTTTCTCGGTGAGATTCCCATTATCTTTTTGAATGCTTTCTGAAGAGTGTATCTGTTGATGCCGAATGCCTCTTCAAGGTCAGAAAGTGAATTTCTTGATGTGGGATTTCTCCTGATGTGATCGCATATTTCCTCCACCAGCTCCATTTTCTTCATAATCCCAGGGTCTTCCATTGGGCGGCAGTTCGGGCATGGAGAATAGCCGGACTCAATGGCCTCCAGTGGGCTGATGAATATCCTGAATTCCCCTGAACCTCTCTTGTATTCCCTGCATGACGGCCTGCAGAACAACCCCTCTGGGGCTCGGCAGAATACAAATTTCCCGTCGAAACTCTCGTCCTTTTCCTCTACTGCCCTGATCATGGCCGGCATAGTAGGCTCCTTAAGGCGCTCATGCGTCTCAGATGCACTATTCATCTTATCTGAACGGATTAACTTCCAGAGAGTAAAAGATATTTTGTCGGATTCTTGGCATTATCTCTTCGAGTTGCTCGAGCAATTGTTTTCCGAATTGTGGCACAAAGATGCAAATTGTTTTAATGGCGGGAAAATTTACCATTGAAATGGACCTTGACATACCGGCAATTGAGGAGAAATGGAAGAAATTCTGGGAAGAAAACGACATTTACAGCTATGATTCCGGAGTCAGGGACAGAAGCAGTTGGTTCGCTATTGATACCCCTCCTCCCACAATATCCGGCAAAATGCATATGGGCCATGCATTTTCCTACCCCCATCAGGATTTTATGGCCCGGTACAAAAGAATGAGAGGTTTTCAGGTTTACTTCCCCTGGGGATTCGACGATAACGGCCTGCCCACGGAGAGATACACAGAAAAAACCCTGGGCATAAAAGGGGAGCGCACTGATCTTGTTGAATTCATAAGACTCTGCACTGAGGAGAGCAACAAGGCTGAAGCCGAACTTCTGAAAAACTGGAGAGATCTTGGACTTAGCGCCAATTTCAAGCATCCCATAAGAACCTCCTCCAGTGAGTCCAAGAAACTTTCTCAGAAAATGTTCCTGGAGCTGGTAAAAAAGAACAGGGCATACCGAGAGGAAGCTCCAACAATAAGATGCCCGACATGCAGGACGGCTATCTCACAGATCGAATTGAAAGACCAGGTGATGTCTGCTGACTTCGTATACTTGAGATTTGGGACTGCGGATAACCATATTCTCATTGCTACAACCCGACCTGAACTCATAGGGGCCTGCATAGCAATTGTTGTGAATCCTGATGATGAAAGATACAGGGACAAAGTGGGCACAAAGGTCAGGGTTCCAATCTATGGACATGAAGTTCCCATCATAGCGGATGAATATGCCGTAATGGATAAGGGGACAGGAGCGGAAATGTTATGTACTTTCGGCGACCAGAATGACCTTGCGCTCTGGAGAAAATACAGCGATCTGGGCCTGAGGGTTATTATTGACGACAGGGGCAGAATGAATGAACTGTCCGGAGAATTGAACGGCATGAGCATTCAGGAAGCCAAGAAAGTCATGCTGCAAAAGATTACAGAAGCAGGGTTAGTGGAAAAGACTGAGAGAATCAAGCATTCAGTGAACACTCACGAGAGATGCGATACTCCAATTGAGATTAGCATCAGCAAACAGTGGTCGGTAAGGTACATGGATCTGAAGAAGGAACTGAAGTCCACTGCTGCAAGTGTGAAATGGATCCCGGAACACATGAAGATCCGCCTGGACAACTGGATAGACGGCCTGAAGTGGGACTGGCTTATTTCAAGGCAGAGATTCTTTGGCGTACCGTTTCCCGTATGGCATTGCAGGAGTTGCGGCAAGCCGGTATTTGCCAAAGAGGAACAACTCCCGGTAGACCCGAGGCTTGACAAGGTGGATTTGGAATGCCCCTCCTGCGGTTCTTCGGATCTTGACCCGGATACAGACATCATGGATACCTGGGCCACATCATCGCTCACTCCAAGGCTCTATCTCCACCATGATAAGCTGTTTGAGTTCCTTTATCCAATGGATATCAGGTTCCAGGGACACGACATCATTAATTTCTGGGCTTTCACAACGATAGTCAGATCGTACATTCATGATGGGATAGCTCCATGGGAAACCATTCAGATAAGCGGAAACGTGTTTGATCCCCTTGGGCAGAAGATGAGCAAGAGCAAGGGGAACATTGTTGAACCTGCATCCCTCATATCACAGTATGGAGCAGATTCAGTCCGATACTGGGCATCCACCACCGTCCCGGGTGAGGATATCAAGGTCAAGGAGCAGGATTTTGTCAGAGGTCGCAGGACGCTGATTAAAATGTTTAACGCAGCCAACCTAGTAAAGATCATTTCAGAGGAGGAGAGCAACCCCGCGGAGAAACCGGTTGCAGACAATGCCTGGAACCGCTGGATTCTCGGGAAGCTTGACAGGGTTGTAGCCGCGTGCACGGGCAATATGGATAAGTTCCAGGTTTCCAAAGCCAGGGCGGAACTTGACAACTTCTTTTGGAATGTGTTCTGCGATAATTACCTGGAAATTGCCAAAGCCCTCAATAACAGGAAAGACCAGCTTGATGGCGAACCAATAAAGGAGACAAGGAGGGTACTGAAATACGTGCTTGGGGAAACTATGAAGATGTATGCGCCAATCCTTCCTTTCATAACGGAAGAGATTTACCACGATTCCAGACTTGGAGAAATGATAAGCATCCACAGGGAAAAATGGCCTGCTTCTGGAGATTACGGCATATCAGATGACGAAGTTTCACAATTTGATTACATAATATCAGTTATGGGCGCGCTTCGAGCCTATAAGACAAGCAAAAAGCTATCCATGAGTGCCCCGCTTGATACTCTTACAGTGAAGGGTGAAACGAACCTGATTGAGAAAAACAGATCAATACTGGAAGTATCCATGAACATTGGGAAGATTGAAGCTGTCTCGTCAGAAAATATTGAAATAATGGAGAATGCATAAGCATCTGTCATAACCGACAGGCAAAGTGGTATTGAATGGACAGGCCAAACAGGAGAAGACTGCTCAAGATCGGTGGGATTCTGATCATCGTATCAATAGTGCTTTTCTCACTTTCCGTCTATCTTATTGACCAGAATACGGTAAATGCGCAAAACGTGACCATCGGGCCTGGGTCCTCTTACACACTCTTCAAAGGCCAAATTAGTGCGGGAGATGACATAGATTACAGCGTTACGACGACTCTGAATCCTTTCAATGTCACATCATACCTTAAATTCGATACAGGTGCCACCGCAGCATACGTTAATGCAACAAACTCATCAAGTGTAACAAACGTAATAGTATCCCACTCTTCTGGAAATGTATCACTTGTGATTGTAAATACCGGTTCAGGTTCCATTTCCGTAGATCTTTCAGTCGGATCGGTTGACTATGCCACACTACTGACGCTGGTGTTCGGATTCGTGCTGTTACCCAGCGGCATTGTGCTTGTGGGAATATATGCCTACTCAAGGTACGTGGAAAGAAAAAAGGAAAAATTGCTTCGTGGTTTTTAAAAAAATTAGAGAATTGGCAGGTACCTGTCCACTTCCCATGTAGTTACATGCGAGCGGAAGTTGTCCCATTCTCTCTGTTTTACTGTTATGAAATTGTCAAAAACATGCTCTCCCAGAATTTCCTTCATGAGATTGCTGTTCCTGAAGTGATGGAGTGCTTCTCCCAGGCTCTCCGGCATACTCTGGATTCCTTTTGAAATCCTTTCGGACGGTCCCATGTGGAATATGTCTCTTTCTACTGGATCTGGAGGTGTAAGCTTGTTCTCAATGCCGTCCATACCCATTCCCAGGATTACTGCAAACTGGAGATATGGGTTTCCCGCTGAATCTGGGCATCTGAGTTCCATTCTCTTTCTCATCCCAGTTCCTGCAGGAACTCTCACAAGAGCAGATCTGTTCTTGTTAGCCCATGATATGTATACAGGGGCTTCGTAGCCCGGTATGAGCCTCTTGTAAGAATTGACCCACGAGGCAAGAATAGCTGATGCACCGTTGATATTCTTCAGTATTCCGCCGAGGTAGTTCATGCCAAGTTCACTCATTCCAAACTTTGCACTGGCATCATAGAACAGGTTTTCTTTTTCACCCGTGGACATGATGCTCTGGTGGACGTGCATCCCTGAACCGTTCACACCGTTGATGGGCTTTGGCATGAATGTTGCATACATTCCGTGTTTCTGCGCCACATTCTTGATTATGCTCTTCAGCATTGTCACCCTGTCCGCCATGACCAGTGCCCGGTCATACCTCAGGTCAATTTCATGCTGGCCGTAAGCCACTTCATGGTGAGCTGCCTCTGGCTGGTAGCCAAGGTCATACATCTGCTTGATGATCTCCTGCCTTATCTCGTTGGCAGCATCAATGGGAGTGTTGTCAAAATAACCACCATAATCTCCGGGCGTGGTGGTGATTTCCCCGTTCTGGTCTCTCTTGAAGACAAAGAATTCAAACTCAGGGCCAACGAAGAAGTCCATTCCTTTGTCATGGAGTTTCTTCAGGTTCCTCTGAAGTACGTATCTTGGGTCTCCTGCAAATCTGTCCCCATCTGAGGTATATATGTCACAGATGAATCTAACTGTTTTATAGCCATTCTTTCCGTCTGGCAACAATGTATAAGTGGAAAGGTCTGGGTGTGCTCTCATATCGGATTCTTCTATCTGGGCATATCCGGCCACGGAACTGCCATCAAAAACTACCCCCTCTGTCAGCGCACTCTCAAAACGGTTCTGAGGTATGGTGAGTGTCTTAACTGCACCGACAATATCGGTAAACTGGAGTTGCAAAAACTCAACATTATCCTGCTTTAACTTATCCATAGAAGCCTTAACCTGGTCTTCCATGCTAAGGTAGATTTTAGGTTTGGATATATAACTTTAGATTTGCCATTTTACTATTGGATTACCACTATTAGTTTCTTATTATTATGAAATATCATAAGCAATACATGCTTACCTACAGAAAATTAACAAATATGGTCATTACAATCATTATTACATAAGACCTAGAGAATTGGAGATAATACAGATTTGGTATATTAATCGGAACTGAGATCGGAAGTGAATTAGTGTCTAGCAAGCGTTAACATTTGAAAAAAGCTCTTCGGTTTGAGGAAACAAAATGTCAGAAAAACTGAAAATGAAAGTAGAAGAAATTGACCTGTCAAAGATCAAAGTCAAAACAGCAATTTCACTTGGCGGATTCTGCGTAGATTAAATTTCTAATCTTCTTCCAATAAATATTTAAATAAATCCAATAACTTGTGTTTCTCTGCGATTTTTGTAAATTCATCCATCTTCTGTTTTATGATTGTTGGCGGATGCCTGTATAATTTAAGGACCTTGATGTAAATTGACATGGCCTCTGCAATGTAGTTCATCTGTTTCTTTACCATGAAATTCTGAATTGATTTCTCAATATTCCTGTCAGCAGATGCCAGATTCTTGGTTGCAACATCGTATGCCATGAACGACATGTAACTTATGCCGAGACCGTTTGTGTCGAAATTCTTTCTGAAAAAAGCCATTGCACTGTTTATGTATTCATAGGCATCGCCAGGCCTCATTGTGTAAATGTAAATTAATGCAATACTGAGGCCGGATCTGTTCTGTATCATTTCATTACCGGTCTCTTTTGCAAGGTTGTGGGCTTCAACAACCGCATCTATGGCAGCATCGTACTGCCCAAGGGATAGCAGAATGGCGGATTCATTCTGGTAACACCACTGAAGATGATATGAATCCGTGACTTCGTTGAAATAATCGATAGCCTGGTGATTCAGCGTGAAGAATTCCTTTATGTTGCCCATCTTCGCTAAAGCAAATGCTTCGTTCATCTTCACCTGGTTGACTCCTGACTTGTCATCTATTTCCTGGAATAAGAGAAGAGCGCGCTCAAATGACTGCATGGCCTTTTCCGAATCTCCCCTGTAACCGTGATATGATCCCATTCCAAGGTAGCATTTTGCTACATTCGCGATGTCGTCTACAGCCTCTGAATACATAATGGCCTTTTCATAATGGTTCTTGGAAAAATCCAGATCCATACGATACATGTTTATTGAGCCGTAGATGTAATGCCCCCGACCAAGAAGCCTCTGGTCCTTCTGCCGATTGCCAATATCTATCAGATTGGAAGCCAGGTCAAGTGCCCGGTTATAATTCCCAGACTTGAGATAAAAATCTGCCAGTTTAAGAGTCTCGTCTGTGACCTCTGTATCATTCTTTAGATAATGGGAAAGATAGCTCTTGATTAGATTAACAAGGTCTCCGGTTGCCGACATATATTCTGTCGTCAGTCCCCTCTCAAAGATCTCTATTCCTGGTTCTGTAGGTTTCAGGCTGAACTTATCGCCCTCATCATATGAGATGTAAATCCACTTCAGGTCCCTCATGAACTGAAGTATGGCCAGAGATTTCTCCTCACCGTATACGTTGATATCCACTTCATCCAGTATTTGATACTCGTCCTGCGGAATAAGGTATTTCGCGAGCATCTTGGTTCCTGGAGGTGCGGCAATGTACATATCTATGCAACACGTTATGACTTCAGGTTAAAAAAATTAAGGTGATGTTGTGTGCATGCATGAAAATTTCGCGCTCAGGAGACTAGCCTTCTGAGCACAAACTGCAGTATGCCACCAATTTTCATATATTCCTCTTCCACGGGAGTGTCGACCCTGATGATCAATTCTGTTGATTTGTCATTGCCAGAACCCTTTTCATGGTATTTCATCACCGCTCTTCCATTAGCCTTGACTCCGTCTTTGAATACCAGATCAATTGTCTTCTCCGGATCCACTTTCAGGCTCTCAGCGTTTTCTCCATTCTTGAACTGGAGCGGTATTACTCCCATGCCAACCAGGTTGCTCCTGTGTATCCTCTCGTATCCGACTGCCACAACAGCATCAACGCCAAGGAGGTACGGGCCCTTTGCCGCCCAGTCTCTGGAACTTCCTGTTCCGTACTGGTCACCCGCAAGAACTATTAATGGAACCTTATCGGCATCGTATTTCATTGCCGCATCAAATACCGTTGTTTCAGCCTTATCCGGGTAGTGCAGTGTGAATCCACCTTCCTTGTCCACAAGACTGTTCCTGATCCTGTTATTGGCGAAAGTGCCCCTCATCATTACTTCATGGTTGCCTCTTCTTGCACCATAGGTGTTGAAATCATCAGGCTGGACATTGTGTTCCATGAGGTACTTGCCAGCCGGAGTTTCCTTGCTGAAAAGACCAGCTGGGGAAATATGATCTGTTGTAATGGAATCCCCAAGGACAAGGAGAGGCCTGGTGCCCTGAAGCTCACTTATTTCACGTATTCCCTTGGGGTCAAAGTTGTCGAAGAATGTTGGCTTCCTGATATAGGTGCTTTCCGGATCCCATGCGTATCTCATTCCGGTTGGGGCTTCCAGGTTCACCCATTGCTCATTGTACTGGTCAAGGTTGGTGTACCTCTCGATGAACATTTCCCTGCTGATGGAGCCTTTCATAGCATCCTGTATTTCATCTGAACTTGGCCAGATGTCTTTCAGGAAGACATCCTCGCCGTTCTTTCCCTTTCCAATGGGTTCTTTCTCAAGATTGGTCGTGACTTTACCTGCCAGTGCGAATGCCACTACAAGGGGCGGAGACATGAGGTAATTTGCCCTGACGTTCCTGTGTACTCTTGCTTCAAAGTTCCTGTTACCGGAAAGAACCGCAGCAGTGCTCATGTTCTGGCTGACAATGGCATTCTCAATGCTCTCGTCAAGCGGCCCGCTGTTCCCGATGCATGTTGTGCAACCGAATCCCACAAGGTTGAAGCCCAGTTTATCCAGGTATGGCTGAAGCCCGGATTTCTTGAGGTATTCTGAAACTACCCTGGAACCAGGGGCCAGGCTTGTTTTTACCTTTTTGTTGACTTTGAGGCCTTTTTCAACTGCTTTCTTGGCAAGAATTCCCGCTGCGAGCATGACGTAAGGATTGCTTGTGTTGGTACAGCTTGTGATGGCTGCAATTACGACGTCACCTTCCGTTAGCTTCTCCTTCTGGTCGTCTATCTCCACTGATGCGGTCTTGAGATAGGCTTCATGGGATTTTTGTGAAGCATTCACATTACTTATGCCGCCTTCATTTTCCAATTTCCTGACGCCAGCATGATTTTCCGGCTTGTTGTCTTCCATGAACTTGAGGAAACTGTCACCGATGTTGCCCAGGTTAACCCGCTGCTGTGGTAATTTTGGGCCTGAAACGCTTGGCTTGACTGTTTTCAGATCAAGCTCAACAACCTGTGAATAGTTTACACTTGCCTGTGCGCCGAATATTCCCTGGGCTCTGGCGTACTCCTCAACCAGTTTAACCTGGTCATCTGGTCTGCCTGTGAGTTTCAGGTAATCCAGGGTCTTTTCGTCAATTGGGAACAGGGCAACTGTTGCTCCGTATTCCGGGCACATGTTTGATATTGTTGCTCGGTCTGGTAGGGCAAGATCCTTGACTCCTTCTCCGAAGAATTCTACAAATTTGCCAACAACTTTGTTTTTCCTGAGGAGCTCTGTGACTGTAAGCACAAGGTCAGTGGCTGTAACTCCAGCACTCAGTTTCCCTGAAAGTTGAACTCCGACCACTTCTGGAGCCTTGAAGGTAACGGGTTGGTCAAGCATGGCAGCTTCGGCTTCTATTCCGCCTACACCCCAACCCACTACTCCAAGACCGTCTATCATGGTAGTGTGTGAATCCGTGCCTACCACTGTATCCGGGTAGGCCCAGAGTTTTCCATCTTCCTCCTTTGACATTACCACTCTTGCCAGATATTCCAGGTTGACCTGGTGGCAGATTCCCACCGTTGGAGGTACAATCGTCAGGTTTTCAAAAGCATCTTGCGCCCATTTGAGGAACCTGTACCTCTCTCCATTCCTTTCAAATTCTTTCTCCCTGTTGAGTTCAACAGCATTGGGAATGCCAAAATAATCAACCTGCACCGAGTGGTCTATTACAAGATCCACCGGAACCTGGGGTTGAATAATGCCGGGTTCCTTCCCAAGCTCAAATGCTGAGTCCCTCATTGCCGCAAGGTCGACAACAGCTGGAACTCCTGTAAAATCCTGCATCAGAACCCTGGCTACCTTGAACGGAATCTCAAAATCCGCAAGATTCCCTGAACTCCAGTTTAGAAGGTTTTCAACATCTTTTTCATGCACCGCATTTCCGTCGAGGTTTCTGATAAGAGATTCCAGAATTACGCGAATTGAGACCGGTAGACTGGAAATATCATAACCAACCTTCTCAAGATCCTTGATTGAGAAGTAATGGTATTCCTTGCCATTTATCTTAAAAGTCTTAACAATACGGAACTTTGAGTTCATGAATATCGGGTCATAATCACATCTCAATAATTATGCTTTATCCACATCCTGATCACTGAAATTTTCTCGAACATAAGGGGGAATCATTTATGAGGCAGTCATTTATCACACACTATTCTCCGAACTGATTAAGATGAGCGCTGTCAGGCTTTGCAAGATCAAGCTCCAGAATTCAGGAGTCTCCCCCGGTGACATGATTTTCGGCAAACCGTCAATTCACTTCAGCACAGGAGTTATCTTTCTTCCATTGCCTAAAATTGAAAACATCGCCAGAATTGATACCGAAAATGACAGGCTCCTTGAACCTCTTGTGAATACTGGATGGATTTCCAGAGTGAACGTATGCCAGGACAGGGACCTCATTTTCACCCTCTCCGGTGACGTGAAGCAGATCAAAACCTTCAAGGCTGCGGGAGAGGAAGTAAAATTCTCACTTGATATCAGTTCCTATCCCGAAGATATCGCTTTTGACAGCGACCGGGACCTCCTGTTTGTGCTGGGCACACGTGATCCACCACCCAGTTATGATAAAACAATTGATCTGTACAGGTTCCCCGAGAGTAAACACCTCGGAGGTGTTTCAACCAATGGCAGGCCAGTCTCAGTCATATACGATGAGCTTGAGGATAGGCTGCTTGTATTATCTTTGCAGCCTGCTGAAATAAGTATTTTCAAGCCATCGGAAGAACTCAGCCTGGAATCGGTCAACCCACTCCCTGATCCGAACCCGGTAACATTTGGCATATGCCCTTCCAGGAGGAAAATGGTAATAGGCACTTCTAGCGGGAAGATAATAATATCTTCGGCGGGCGAGTCTCCAGCTGCCATTGTGGCATCTTTCAGGGAACCGGTATCCATGATGGCATACAATCCCCTCCTTGATCACCTCTATGTGGCTTTCACGAGAAGCAGAAACCTGGCAGTTTTGGACCTGGAATCTATGAAAGTCAGGGAAAACATAAGGTGTTCCTCGGAGGTTTCAGACATTCTTTTTGATCAGATGCACAATAAATTCTATGTTTTCATGGAAGCGTCACAGAGCATTGAGGTCTACCTGGATCAGGGAAGATAGCAAAACTATCTTTATATAATGCCGTTGATAAATTTAAGTAAGATCGAGCCAATTTAGATTCATGTCATCCAGAATAAAACAGATAGATATACTGGAACTTGGTGAGAAGAACAAGGAAATTTCAAGTCCCTGGAGCTCCACCATACTTCTCGTGAGGCTTACTTCAGATGATGGCCTAGTAGGTTATGGAGAGGCCCCCACCACATTTATGACTCTTCCGGTAAAGGAGAGTATGGAGGAAGTAAAGAGGTTATTTCTTGGAGCTGATTTCTTCAATATTGAAAAAAACCTGAAAGACTTCTACAGAAATTCATTCTACCTGTCAAAATCCATGGAAGCCACTTCTGCCCTCAGTGCTTTCGAA
>JBJKQJ010000166.1:0-7078 GCA_046705445.1 Thermoplasmataceae archaeon | reverse complement strand
GGAATGGAGGGATGCCGAAGGATAATGAAAGCCCATTTGTGTAGTTTACAATGGCCTCAGAGGCTAACGCAAGCAGAATCAGTGCCACCACCATTGACATGGGGCTGTATTCCATGTGGATGAGTTCCTCTTCCACTGGAGGTTCCTGACCTCTTTCCACATACATATAAAGCAGGAAAAGAAGTGCCATCAAAACGCCGACATACCATGGTATGATGGGGAATATGACAGCGAATACAACCAGGACAGTTGATGCTGCCAGCAGAATAATTCCATCATTGAGGAACCGCCTATAAGAACCTGTAAAAAAGAGAGGCAGAGCGATGAGAAACACAGCCATTGTCACTATGTCTGAACCTTGAAGTGTACCGAAACTGATGTCTCCATAATGATGGAAGGAGGCAACAAAGATGACTGAAAATTCATCTATTACCGCACCAAGGGAAATGAGGTAGGCACCTACAGATTTTGCAGAAATCCGCTTTCTCTTTCCAAGTTCCCTTGCATTATCGACAAAGCTGTCTCCCCCAATATAAAGGCTGAACAGGGCCAGCAGTATTCCAAGAGCCTCCAATGGCAAAGGAACTTCTGTGATTATTATGGAGAATACTATGAAAAAGATGGAAAATAGTAGGGAAATTAATAAGAAAAGATTCCGTGACACATGCTCACGGTATTATTACATGCTCAGGGCTCTCCACCTTGACTTCTTCGGTAATTGAAGTCCCACGGCGAAGTCTCTTGCAATCTATTGTATCGGGCTTTAAATTGTCTACGATGTAATCCAGCGCTACCTCTGCACCTTTTGGGTCTCCACATGTATAGATATCCAGTGTAACCAGTCCATGCTCAGGCCAGGTGTGGAAAGAAAGATGGGATTCCGCCAGCAATACTACACCACTTGCCCCTTTTGGCTGAAACTGGTAATAATCTGAGGATATCTTTGTTAGATTACCCACTCTTACTGCTTCTTCAATAATCGGGTATATGCTATCTGCCCTTGAGATTATTTCCGCGTCTACACCATAGAGATCTGCCAAAATCTGAAAACCTACTGCCACTACCATCTTCCTCCATATTTTTCACCTTCTGTGGTTGATATTCCATCGTATTAATATGTTGTATTTAAATATTTATAAAAACGAATCGGTTTTACTAAAATATGGACAGCTTTATAATTTAATATTTTACAATTAGGCAGAATTCATATTCTTTTAAATATTATATTCGAATTATATTAAATGACTCACAAATATTTTATTTTGACCGAGATTTCCTTGAATTTATTCTGTAGTTCCTTGAGGTCCGAAAGCATATAATGGAATCTCCTCGACGAAATTACAAGCGCAGAATTGAGCCCCCGGGTGGCAGCTTCAAACACACCATCGATGGATGCGAATTCCATGTCCGGATGAAAACCTGCTTCCTTTAGTGTTATATATGCCTGCTCTCCGGAAACTGCGTGAATATCGACCTTAGATAAATTTTCAGTTATCTGCCCGAGGTAGTTCTTCTTATTCTTGATTTCCTCAACAGGTGGAAGTACGATAATATCTATTACTCCAATTTCCACATTAATAATGCTTGATATGGAAGTCACCGCGACCACTTCACCTGGATTGGCATCGTTCTTGCTTATCCCAATGGCTTTATCACCCGACGCCCCGGCGTGAAGATATCCTGTCTTCATGTAAACACTCACTTCGTCTCCACTTGAGATTTTAGTATCGGCGATAGCCTCCCATGTTACTATATTGTCAATTTTCGTCAGGTTCTCGGAAACAAAATCTCTAAGTGAACTGAGACCAGATTCGAGGAAATTGAAACCTTCCTTGGAAAGTTCGTTCGTTTCGTTGAGAAGCCCCTTCTTCTTCATTATTTTCAGGTGATAATTCACACCCTGAATGGTGATACCTATGCTTTTGGCAATGCTGCTGGGTTTGTCCACATGGTCAAAAAGTTTGATGAGAATCATCAATTGTGTCAAAGAGCCCTGATCCAGCACCATTATCTCTGTAAACTGCAGGGATATTTATTAGTTTAATGCATAGGCAAGAAGAGAATATGGAGTCTGATTTGGCAAGAATACCTCAGGGGCAGGCAATCATATTTAATTTAGGAAAGGAAAAATACAGCAATATACTGAATTTACAGAGACATTTAAATGCCCTTAGAAATGAGAAGGTAGTGGGTGACTGTTTATTTTTTTTAGAGCACGAGGATGTTTACACCCTGGGGATTCACAGAAACGAAAATGAAATTCTCACTGAAGGCATAACACCAATCGAGGTTGAACGGGGAGGTTCTGCCACATATCATGGTCCAGGGCAACTTGTGGTTTATTTTATTATCAATCTTAAGGAGCATAGAATCAATGTGAGAGACCTCATAGAAATCTCCCAGTCCGCCATAAATGAAGTACTGGGATCTTATGGAATTAAGGGACAGGGGAGACTACATGGTGAGACGGGCGTATGGGTGGGAGAGAGGAAAATTTGTTCCATTGGTTTGGCAGTGAAAGGGTTTTCAACTTTGCACGGGATTGCATTGAATATTTCCACTGATCTTTCCAAGTTTGATGCCATTATGCCCTGTGGCATGAATTCAGCCGTCATGACCAGCATGGAGAATGAAACTGGCAAGAAAATTCAATTGGAAAATGTCGGAAAAATGCTGAAGAGTAAATTACTTTCCAGGCTGTATATAGAAAATTATTTAGAAATAAACTCCTTAAAAAAGGGGAGGGAATTTTTAGTGGGCAATGGTCTGGGATTGCTCCCTCAGGAACTGCTGTAAGTAGTAATATGAACCCGTGCCCTTGCCGCTGATTCCGCTCATTTTCCAGCCGACAAATGGCTGTGAGCCAACCACTGCACCTGTAGATGCGCCTCTGGCCCTATTGGCATAGATTACACCTACATCAGCATTGTCAAAGTAGTATCTGATCTCCTCCGGGTCCTCAGTTATAATCCCGCCAGTCAGGCCGTACTCCGATTTGTTCACTTCCTCCACAGCCTCTTTAAGATCCTTTACCTTGATTATTCCTACAACTGGCAGGAAAAGTTCATTCTTTACCAGTTCGCAATCCTTGGGTACATCCTTTATGACTGTTGGTTCAACATAAAATCCGGGCTTTTCCTGAGCTTTGCCGCCCACAACAACCTTTCCGTACTGGGTAAATTTGGATTCCAGGGATTTGAATTTGTCAAATGCAGCCTTGTTGATAACTGGTGTTACAAAGGCATCCTTCTTCCTCGGGTCGTCGGGAGAAACACCTTTGCATCTTTCCACCAAGCCATTCACGAATTTGTCGTAAATACTCTCTTCAGCATAAACCAGTGATGTTGCACTGCACTTCTGGCCGGAGAAACCGAAAGCTCCTCTAAATACACCTTCTACGGCCTTTTTCAAATCAGCTTTAGAGGTAACGATTACTGCATCCTTTCCTCCCATTTCGGTTATGACCGGTTTTGGCCTCTTTGCCTGAGCATTTCTGAAGATGTCCATCCCTACTTCACGTGAACCTGTGAAAACAATTCCTCCAATGTCATCATGGACAACTATTTGCTTTCCAACAACACTTCCAGCTCCTGAGAGGAATACCAGCACTTCCTCAGGTACGCCGCACTCGTGCATTAATTTAACAGTCAGATAGGAAGAAAGCGGAATGTCACTGGAAGGTTTCAACAGGACAGCGTTTCCTACCGTAAGCGGACCAGCAGTCATTCCAACCGTAATGGCATAGAAATTGAATGGTGGAATCACGGCAAAAACACCGTATGGCTTCATGACACTGAAACTCTCTTCATTGTCATACCCTTTCCCCGTAAGCCGGACAAATCCATTATTCTCTATCATGTTCAAAGCATAGTATCTTAGAAAATCAATGCCCTCGTCAACGTCCGCCATTGCTTCTGTTCTGTTCTTTCCATTCTCGTAGGCCAGAAGCGCAGAGAAGAAAAACTTCTTTTCACTTATTTTGTCAGCAACTTTAAGCATCACTTTTGCCCTGTGTGCATAACCAAGGTTGTACCAGCTCTTATAAGAAGATTTCAGCATCTTCAGAGCTTTTTCCAGGGTTTCCTTGGAGGAAAGCTGGAAAGTGGCAAGTTCCTTCTCATCAATAGGAGAAATTTCCCTGATTTTTTCCTTTTCATACACCTCGCCTTTTACAAGGTTCGGATACTCTTTTCCAAAATATTTTGGGACTTCCTTCAGTGCTTCTTCATAGAGCCTGTGGAATTCAGCTTCTTTGCCTTCTTTAACCATCCTTACAAAAGTCGCTTCATTCTCAAACATACTGACATATGCCTTCGTAATACATTAAAAATTTGATTAAAATATATCCGAAACCCGGAATAAACTGGCGGAATTATAAAGATGAAAAAATTGAAGATTGTAAAAATCCTATTTAACCGGTTAAACGGAGTTTAGTCCCCTATCTACAGCTATGCACTGGCCATTAATGCCCAGCGACATTTCACTGGCAAGGAAAGCATTAACCATTGCCACCTCAATTGGTTCCAGCTGCGTCTTTTCAGAGAATTTGGTGAAATTGAAAGGGAATACCTTGTAGTAGGTGTCTTCTTTTCCAACACTTCCGGGAAGAACAGCGTTGACTCGGATATTGTACTTCCTCAGATTTTCGGCAGCTTTCCTGACCAGCTCCTCCAGTGCGTACTTTGATACATTGTAACTCAGATCGTTTCCTTTGAAGATGCCCCTGGAAGCCCCCACCAATACGAAAGCTCCCCCTTTCTTCATCATTGGTTCTGAAAATACACGTAAAACTGAAAGTTGCGATAGCAAGTTTATATCAAGCATTTTCTGGAAATCTGCCTTTTTTGGTATGACCCCTTTGAAAGTCTCCCATGTTCCGACATTGGAAACTACGGTGTCAATACCACCATAGTCAGCTACTATTTTCTCACAGACGGCTGTCAGCTCCTCTTCTTTGGTAGCATCTGCTTTGTAGGCTTTGACTGTTGAGGATTCCACCAGTCCAAACATATTACCTGATCTTGAAACAATGGCGACCTTGGCTCCAAAATTAATAAGCATCCTTACAGCGGATATTCCCTGGCCGGAACCAACCCCAATTACCACAGCAACTTTTCCAGCAAGTGAGTCTCTAATTAAATCTACCATGAAACACCAAATGATACATGTTTAATTAAGGTATTTTCACGTTGATGGCGAGCAAAGGACCAACCTCTCATAATCACAGATTTAAGTGAATGCTCCCGGTCAGAAGGAGAATTGCTGCTGCAGCCACAATTACTGCCATACCAACATAATACCAGTACCTTGAAAGGTCATTCTTCACCCTGATGCCAAATTCATCATAATTTCTGGAATGTTTTCGATCCCAGTCACCTGTGTCATATTTGTTCTGGAAAATGTCTTCCGGATTTTCTCCCTGATTATTTAAATCCCCATTCTTCCTGTTTCTGCCAGTTCGGAACCCTCTTCTGCCCAGAAAGAATGGGAAGAAAAAGAAGAAAGGGAAGTAGCTCCCAAAAGGGTTGTTTACGTGAAGAACCAATGGCAGAACAATGTAAATAGCTAAGAAGACTGCCAGGTACACTATTAGAATTATTCCTCCCAGACCAATTCTTCTTGTCATTTGCTTTATCCTGTAGGCGCCAATCCCTACTAGAATTAAAACATTTATGAGTTTAAACCCATCCACGTTTCCTGAACAGTATTAGAAGTACTGCTGCGATCATTACCATTGCTGTAACAAGAGAGTAGAACCCAAAAATACTGCCTGAGCCGGGTTGGAAGAATCCTGCGGTAAAATTCATCCCATAAAAACCTGTTAGAAACGTCAGCGGGAGGAATATTGTGGCAACAATTGTCAGTAACCTTAGAATATTGTCTGTAAAAGCAGCCCTAAGCGTGAAATAGAGATCTCTCACATCCCCTGTTCTCAACATGTAAGAGTCCACTGTTTCAATAAGCTGAAATGTATGGTCATAAACATCCCTGAAGGCAGACATAAGGTCCACGGACACAAAAGTCAATGTCCCCCGCTCTGCAAGAGACATTACATCCCTATGCTGGGACAGCATTATCCTCAGATCACTCATCTCCCTTCTGGCGCGTGATATGTGTGACATGAGGCTTTTGACGTCAGAAAGGGCAGTTGCTTTCAGAGAGTCGAAATCCAGTATTTCTGTTCTCATCGAAACCAGCCAGTTTTCTATATCTGAAAGGGCTGAGTAAAAAGAGTCCACGGAAAAGTCATAAATAAGATGGATAACAATGGATGTGAAAATCTGATTTCCCTTGATGCTTTTTATTCTGTTTTTAAGGGTTTCGCTAACCCGGTTTATTATCTGGGAACTTCCCATGTGGAAAGTCAGAATATTATTCTGAGATAGGATTATGAAAGTTTCACTTTTTGAATATTCAAACTCGGCCCCTTTTGAAGTGAACACACCTTTTGAAACTCCGAATATGTAATCTTGGTAGTCTTCAATTTTAATTCTCTGGTTACCAACAATAATATCCTCAATCGTCAGCGGATCTATGCCGAACATTTCTCCAATTTTTTTGAGAGCTTCATTATCAAAGTCTTCAAAGTCTATCCACAGGTCCTTCTGAGAAATATAATTCTGGATCGGTTCTGAATCGCTATACTTCTGGACCTGTAGTTCCTTTTTGGAGGGAGTGAAAACTGTGACCTGCATTCCTGTTATATATGCGGTTTTTTTAAAATAACTTTCTCAAGGTAGGAAACTTGTAGAATTCGCTTCACCCCTTGCCGGAATGTATGTGTTTTTTATGCATATAATTTTAATAAATAATCCGGATATGTTTTTGGTTGTAATGGCCAAATACATCAAGTGTCCAGAATGCGGGCATGTTTTTAAGCGCCCAGTAATGGACGAAAAAAGAATTGGCATTGGGTTCTCGCCTCCGGGAATGGGAGTTATTCACTGTCCTGAGTGCAAGATTGAAAAGAGAAGAAAATATTTCATTGTTGTTCCAGAGGAGGAGGTAAATGTTCAAAGTTCTACTGGCAAGGAGCGCACTCTCAATAAACCTTCAGAAAACGAACTCATAGAGAACT
>JBJKQJ010000165.1:0-15254 GCA_046705445.1 Thermoplasmataceae archaeon | reverse complement strand
TCAGAGGGCATGAATTTCCCCGGCCATGAGCTTGAGGTCGTAATAATAGCCGGCATACCATACCCGCGTCCTGATGCCCGCCAGAAATCACTGTACGCCTATTACGAGAATGTGCACAGGAATGGCTGGGAATATGCGGTTACCTTTCCTGTGCTCATCAAGATGAGGCAGGCCATGGGGAGACTGATCAGGGGGACAGAGGACGTTGGTGCTGCAATAATTCTTGACAGAAGGGCAGCATATTTCAAGAAATACATTCCGGAAATGAAGCTGTCACAGGATCCCGTCAAAGATGCGGAGAACTTTTTCGCGAAAAGAAGAAACTAAACATTATTTCCCAAATAATTTATATGCAGCTTAAATCACTCACCGTTGTCAGGAATCAGCAGTGATAGCCGTTTGGCGCAGAGCATAAGGAAAATGCTCCAGAAAGGTACCATAAGCAAATGGGTACTTGTAGGCCTTCTTATCGGAGTCATTGCTGGTGTTGGAAGCCTTGTGCTTTATGAGGCAATAACCCTGGTTTCGGCCTATATGCTCACAGGCATAACAGGCATAAACCTGCCCACTGAGGGCATTGGGGGACAGACATCGGCTTTTTCATTTGGCGCGTACAAACCTTTACTTATACCCGTATCAACCGTCCTTGGAGGACTGATCTCCGGTTTCCTCGTTTACAGATTTGCCCCGGAAGCTGAAGGGCACGGAACAGATGCAGCTATCAGCGCATTCCATTACAATAATGGAAAAATAAGAAGGAGGATACCGATCATCAAGCTTCTAGCTTCCGCCATAACTATTGGTTCTGGAGGGAGTGCCGGCAGAGAGGGCCCTACCGCACAGATTGCCGCCGGATTCGGGTCATTTGTTGCTGATGCCTTTAAGATGTCCGACCATGACAGGCGGATCGCAATGGCAGCAGGGATCGGCGCCGGAATTGGCAGCATTTTTATGGCACCCCTGGGAGGAGCACTCCTCAGCACGGAAATTCTCTACAGGCAGGATTTTGAGGTGGAGGCCCTAATACCTTCAATTATTGCATCTCTCACGGGCTACCTCATATTCGGATATCCGTTCAACTACCACCATCTTTTCAGCATTCCCACTTCAACCTTCCTTGGATTCAGCCACCCGACTGCAATGGCGGTTTATCTCATTGCAGGCATACTGGCAGGCCTTGGGGGAATTCTTTATGTCAAAGCATTTTACGGAATACAGGCATTATTCATGAGAATGAAGAGAGTGCCGAAATACTTCAGGCCGGCAATAGGGGCACTCATTGTTGGAATAGTGGCAATAAAGTTTCCCGAGATTCTGGGCCTTGGATATGGCTGGATCCAGCTAATCTTCTTCAATAATCTGACGTATCTTCCTATCTACATTCTGATCATCCTTTTCTTTGTAAAGATAATTGCAACATCCCTCACCATTGGATCTGGAGGCTCAGGCGGAGTATTCGCACCCGGAATAGTCACAGGTGCTTTTCTTGGAGCAGCTCTGGGACTTGTTATACAGCCCTACGTCCCATATGTGAATGTCGCCGAGGTAACAATCGTCACAATGATTGCGTTTTTTGGAGGCATAGCAAAGGCACCCATTTCAGTTCTAATTATGGGAACAGAAATGACCGGCGGGTATGGCCTGTTCCTGCCTCTGATGCTTGCAACCACAGTTTCATACTTCGTTTCAGGAACCAAGTATTCAATTTACCGTGCCCAGGTGAAGAACCGTGAAGCTTCGCCTGCACACAGGCAGGAGTATGAGAAACCTGTAATGGATCAGGTTTCAGTCTATGACGCCATGGTATCAGACTACCCGTCTACAGGTCCCGATAAGACGCTCAGGGAAGTTGTGGCTCTCCTCAGGTCCACCAAGACAAAGACCATAGTTGTGGAAGAAAACCACCACCTACTTGGAACCCTTTCAATAGAGAACATCAAACCGGACATGGACCTTTCAACTTCCAGAGTCTCCGACGCCATGACCACAGATACGCCCACCATAACCCAAGATGAGAACATACACATAGCACTTGATATGCTTACAAGGACTTCAACCGGAAAACTTGTTGTGGTTGATTCCAAGGACAGGCAGAAAGTGCTTGGAACAATTGGTTTCTCCGATGTTGCCGAAGCCTATAACCGTGAGATCAGGAGAATAAAGCTACGTCAGCTGGAGCAGTCCTGATTTTTCGTCTATGGAATAGTAGAAAAGTACTAATGGGTTAATTAATGTAAGATGAATATAAACAATGCATATTGACACATCTCATTACGGAACAATCAGGCGCTTTGAGCCCGGAGATATCAACAGGGTTCTTGATATAGCCGAAAGTTCACTCAGTGAGTATTATACCAACACCCTCGTGATCGATCTCTATGAGGCTTGGCCGGATGGGTTCAGGGTATACCTTGTAGATGACCGCATTGTGGGCTTTATGATTTGTGCAAGAAACACCCCTAATGAAGCGAGAATTCTCATGTTTGCTGTGGATAAGGGTTACAGGAGGAAGGGCATCGGGGATGCATTGATGCGCGATTTCATTGAATTCTGCGGAATGAACGGCTTTGTGAGCCTGAAACTAGAGGTAAAAACAGACAATGATTCAGCCATAGGCTTTTACAAAAAATATGGTTTTGTGATTACATCAAGGCTCCGGGCCTATTACAGCGATGCCTCGGATGCATTCACCATGTGGAAGATAATTTAGAAGACTGATATTGAGCCGTCCACAAACATCCTGGTCAGATCGCTGATTTTCTCAAGTCTCTCATCGGCTATCCTTCTGATGTTGTTTTTCAGCTTTGAAGGGTCAACATTGTCAGCGTAGATTACCTGTACACTGGCCACGTGAGGGTCGTCGATTCTTCTTCCGATCTGTGACACGATTCTCACATGAACTTCTTCCACATCACTGCCGTGTTCCTTCACGATGTCCTGGGCAATGAGGGTTGAAAGGACATTGTAGAGTTTTCCAACATGAGTGACAGGATTCTTTCCAGCCGCTGCTTCCATACTCATTGGTCTGTACGGAGTGATAAGGCCTGTGACTCTGTTACCTCTTCCCACTGAACCATCGTCTCCGTTCTCCATGGAGAGGCCGGTAACTGTGAGGTAGTGACCAGTTCCCTTTCCATCTTCTTCATCCGCGGTGTTGATGTAAATCTGTACTGGTTTGTCTGTTAGTTTTTCAGCATTCCCTGTGATGGCTTCCCTGAGTTCCTCTTTTATTGAGAAATACTGGGGGTCGTCCTGAACGAACTTGTCTACATATGCAGCTGCCACTGTCAGGTTAATTGTGTCTTTTTGCCTGAATCCCATAACCTTGATATCGTATCCGATAGCCGGGAGCTTTGCCTTGAATTCCTTGCCGTTAAGGAATTTCTCTGTTTCATAAACAAGCCTTTCAGTGTCGGAGAATGGTGCAAACCCTACTCCGAATGAAGTGTCGTTTGCCCTGAGTTTCGACGTGTCATAAATTTCCGTAAGGTCAACTGAACCGTGACCAATTCTGCAGTCAAGCATTACATCTGATTCGAGGTCCAGATGCTTGAAGTTGGTGTTCAGGTATTCCCTGGTGGCTTTAATCGCAATTGCCTTGTAAGGTATCCTGTCGGAGCCAACTTTAGTTGTTGCTCTCCCACTGAGGAGGATGTATGTCGGCTCAAGAACTTTGCCTCCGCCGAATGTTGGGGCAGACTGCCCTCCCACGACCTCTACCTGGTCTGTATTGTGATGAAGAATTTTTCCGTATTCCTTAAGGTAATATTTGCTCAAAGCTCTACTGACTGATTCTGCAATTCCGTCGGAAACACTGTCCGGGTGTCCAATACCCTTTCTTTCTACGATTTCTACTTCTCTCTTGTGTGTCGGTATCTGAGTGATTCCTTCTACAGCAATGTTCCTTTCCATTATATTGCCTCTTTTCGTGGGATTTTAAATATAAGATAAAGGTTTTGTATTTAACATCGCCAAATTACCCCACTGGTATTTTGATTACTAGTAGTAATATAGATATTCTGTAGCATGTCATGGCATGAAAATGAATTAAAGCCCTCGAGGCATCCATGTTCATAATGAAAGTTTTAGCCAGCGTCCATGATAAAGAGAACCTGGATACGTTCCTGAAAGGTATTTCCGGTCATCTGACCGAAATTTATGCCAGCGGAGGCACGTTTAAATTCCTTGAATCGGCTGGCATAAAAGCCACTAATATCTCCACCCTGACTGGTTTTGAAGATTTACTTGAAGGAAGAGTGAAGACACTGCATCCTGCCATTTTCTCTGGCATTCTCTCTAAAAGAGATGAATTGGGCAGCAAGCAACTTCAGGAGCATAATTTTCCTGAGTTTGACATGGTTATCTCAAATCTGTACCCCTTTGAAGAAGCTGCAAAGACCAAAGATCTGGATAAAATGGTCGAGAATATTGACATTGGGGGAATTTCACTTTTAAGGGCTGCTGCCAAGAATTACGACAAAGTGATCATACTCTCCAATCCATCACAATATGCATCTGTCCAGGAGGAACTGCTCAGGAATTCCAAGATATCACCGGAAACCCGGAAGAGGCTGGCACTGAAGGCTTTCGCACTGGCAGCAGATTACGATATTGCAATATACAAAGCACTGGCTGAAAACTTCCTTGGAACAACACCTTCAAGGCTCTATCTGAGAGGAGTAGCTGGAAAGGAACTCAGATACGGGGAAAATCCTGACCAGAAAGGATACGTCTATTCAGATGGCACCAAGATGGGAATAGCCAATGCGGAACAGTTGCAGGGGAAAGAACTTTCATACAACAATCTTCAGGACGCAGATGCCGCATTTGAGACCATACTGGAGTTTGATGAACCGGCTGCCGTTGTTATTAAACACAACACCCCGTGCGGAGTAGCCACTGCGAATTCCTTGTCTGAGGCTTTGAAAAGGGCCATTGAGGCTGACCCCGAATCCGCCTATGGCTCTATAATGTCCTTCAACAGAACTTTCGATAGAGACTGCTTTGAAATAATCCGTAAAATGCTTGTGGAAGTAGTTATTGCCCCGGATTACACAGAAGAGACGCTTGAAGAATTGAGGAAAAAGAAGAACCTACGGGTGCTTAAGTTGCCCCTTGTTTCTGATGAGAACTTCAGGGTCAGGTCCATTTCAAACGGATTCATCGTCCAGAACAGATTGAAAACAGATTTTGACAATCTCCTGCTGAAAACAGGAAAAGCCGCCAATGATCAACAGATAAGGGATCTCAAGTTTGCGTGGAAAGTTGTTGCCCACTGCAGAAGCAACGCAATAGTTCTTGCAAAGAACGGAGTTACTGTTGGAATCGGAGCCGGCCAGACCTCAAGAATTGAGGCTCTTAGGGGAGCTGTGGGCAGAGCAGGGGAAAAATCCAAGGGTTCGGCACTTGCCTCTGACGCCTTTTTCCCTTTCTTCGATAATGTTGAACTGGCATCTGAGTCCGGTGTCAGTTCCATAATACAGCCCGGCGGATCCATAAGGGATGATGAAGTCATTGCAAAAGCAGAGGAACTCGGAATTCCCATGTACTTTACAGGAAAGAGGGTTTTCCTGCACTGACTACAGGATTATCCTGAAGATCAGGAAAGCAATAAGGAAGCCTGAAACGGCTCCGGTATTTATCATTGGAAGCCCTGGTGCAGGCTTGCTGATTGAGGTAAAGAAGAGCAAGCCCATGCCGATGATTGCACCGATGAGCGGGAAGAGCATGAATGGGATTATATCAGGTCTACCGTAAATAGCAGAAGAAACCACCATGATGGCCGGAAAAACCATGTCTCCGAATCCAAGGAACAGGACTTTCTGATCCCCCTTTTCCCCTGTTTCGCTCATTTTGAGGTCTTTCATTTTTACCCCCTTTTCTCCCGGGAAAACAAACAGAAGAGGTAGTTTGTCGTCTATGGCCACCTTTGCAAGGCTCACCATATGCTTTGTCCTGTAAACTGCTATGTAATCATAAATTGCAAAAGCCACAAGAAATCCAACCGCAGCCCATACTCCAATTATGAGGCCCCATAGTGATGCAACGCCGGCCACCAGAAAGAAACCGGCTGCATCCACCACGTACCACTCATTCTTGAATATCATGAGCAGAACCATTATGGCAGGGGCTGCGAATATTATGATCAGGTACTGAAGTTCAGTCTGTGCTATGAATGCACCAAGATAGAGCCACACATAGAAGACCACATAGGCGATTACCCCGATGAAAATCCACCTAAGAAGCCTCCCCAGGTTTCTTCTCCCAAGAAAAATGACAAATCCCGAGAACACCAGGGCTGCCAGAAGGTAGAAAACTATGTAAGAAGCCCCTGCAGTAGGACTTGAAGGAGGACTCTGCAATCCAGAGTCGATGATAAGAACTGCCAGAAACGTGGCAAATGTTGAAGACACAACAAATAGCAGAATGCTGGAAATTTCAGGAAGTTTTTTTCTTAGCGCCCTTACCACTTCCTTTCTTTTTGTCAGTGTTGTATTTGCATTCTATCTTTGGGCAGAACTTCCATGCCCTCTTGTTCCTGAATGCAATAATGAGCGGTGCACCGCAGTGTTCACATTTTTCTCCAGTGTTCTTGAGCTGCCCCATTTGCGGAAGAGCATATGTAACGGTGCAGGCCGGGTAGTTTGCGCATCCCAGGAATCTCTTGCCGAACCTTGACTGCCTGACAATGAGGTTGCCGCCATCTCCGGGGCATACACCCATAACTGCCCGGTTTGTGTTGAATTCACATTTCGGGTCAATGCATCTGGTTTCCGGTGACTGGCCACGCCTTATGACTCTCATCATGGGCAATCCGCATACCTCGCATTTCTGGTCAAGTATCTGTGGAGTACCTCTTGCAGGACTGCTGAAATCTATTTTGCAGCCTTCAACCTCGCATTTCAATCTTGAATAATCTTTGTTTCTCAACAGGACAATGTCCTTGTCGTGGATTGGGCACTTTCCAACAGGATTCCCTCTTCTCAATGCTGATATGATTGTCTCTTTGATGATCTGCTCCTTTGTCTTGAATTCCCTTAGAACCTTCAGCAGCATGTCCTTTGAAATCTGGACCACTTCTTCCTTGTCTCGTTGCTTGTTTGCGATTCCATCCATTTCCGACTCAAGGGTAGCTGTCATTTCGGGTTCTGTAATATCAGATTCCACCATCATCAGGGACTCTATAAGGCCCATTCCAAGATAAGTCGGCCTGACAGGATTTCCCTCCACAAAACCTCTCTGTTGAAGCTTCTCTATAATGTCATGCCTTGTGCTCTTGGTGCCAAGGTTAAGCTCTTCCATCTTCTTTATGAGAGAAGCCAGATCATACCTTCTGGGAGGTTTAGTCTTCTCCTCGTTGATGTTCCACTCCTTTCCTTTCACCTCTGCGCCGGGAGTCAGATCAGGTATTATTACATCTTCCACTTTCCTGTACGGGTATAGCTCCAGCCAGCCTGGATCTGTGACCTTCTGCCCCTTGGCTTCAAATTCATGGCCATTTACGTCCATAAGAGCCGCAGAAACGTCCTTCCTGCCTTCCCTGTAAAGTGTAGCAAGGAACCTTCTTACCACAAGTTCGTAGACTTTGGCGTAATCTGATTTGAGGTCGCCTTTTTTTGCTGCAGAGACAGGGTAAATCGGAGGATGGTCTGTTGCCTCCCTCTTTCCCCTGGATGGTCTTATGGTCTCCTGGTCGAGAACTTTCTTAACATCATCGGTAAACTCCGATTCAAGAAGTTTGTTCAAAATCCCCTTTAGGTTTATTGACCTCTGGTAGACAGTATTATCTGTCCTCGGGTAGCTTATATAACCTCTTGTGTAGAGATCCTCCGCTATCTTCATGGCTCTTGCCGGGCTAACACCGATTCTCGAAGCTTCCCTGATAAATTCCGTAGTATTGAATGGAGGCGGCTTGTAAATCCTCTCCTCATTCCTGGAGAAGTCCTTTACTGTCCCGTTCTTTCCATCCACTTCGCTGAAAATGCGGTCAGCGTCTTCTTTTTTCCATATTGCACCTTCCTTGTAATGCCCAAGGAAGTCTCTCCTCTTGTTGAAAAGTATGCTGATTGTCCAGTATGGTTCTTCCTTGAAGTTGTTTATTTCCATTTCTCTTCTGACAATAAGTGCCAGAGTCGGAGTCTGAACTCTCCCCACTGAAAGAAAACTTTTGCCCAACCTGTTTGATGCTAGGGAGAAGAATCTTGTCAGAACTGCTCCCCAGTAAAGGTCGATCTCTTCCCTTGCTGAAGCAGACTGCGCCAGATAATCATCGACCTCCGCAAGATCTCCGAATGCCTTTCTTATTTCATCAGGAGTCAATGCACTGAACCTGGCCCTCTTTATTTCTGGATTGGCTTTGATCTTTTCCAGTACGTTCTTCTTCACAATATCAAGGGCTTCGACGCCGATTAATTCTCCCTCGCGGTCATAGTCTGTGGCCACTATTATTACGTCAGCTTCGTGGGTAAGTGATACGAGGCTGTTGAAGGCACTCTTGTTCGTTACCTTGTGGACAATCTTTGAACCTATGAGGTTTTCAAGGTCGGTAGATTTCCAATCCTTCATATTGTCAGTGAAATCAATGGCAACAATATGCCCGCTCAGAGGGATTACAACATTGTGGTCGTCCCCTTCACCAAACTCGATATAATTAAGACCCTTGGATCTTTTCTGCTTTGATTTGCCGTCAGAGAGAATATATGCAATCCTTCTGGCTGCGTCTGCCTTCTCCGTGATAATGATTTTTCTTGGTGCTGTTGTATCTTGCAAAGGATCGTCCTTTAATGCTTCTCATATTAAGATGTTTTTACCTGTTCTCTTAGTATGAATATTGGATCAACCATTTATCCAATTTGAGAATAATGTCCCATTGATAATCCACTAGGAGAGGTATTCCGGCATATCCATAGAAAACTGTGAAAAAGTATACAGGCCCGCTGAAGATACTTTTCTCCTCCTTGACAACATTATTCCAGGAAACACAGTGCTGGAGATTGGATGCGGCACGGGAATTATTTCAGTATTCTGTGCCACACTTGGGAGGGAAGTTACTTGCTGTGATGTCTCACCGGATGCCAGAAATTGCGCTGAAAAGAATGCAATAAGGAATCATGTTGATATCAGGATAATTGACTCGCAGCTTTTCAACAACCTCACGGGAAAATACGACACCATAATCTTCAACCCACCATATCTGCCAACAGAAGACCGGTATGAAGAAGCTGAGCAATGGAATGGCGGCACAGGCGGTTTTGATGTTATAAGGCCCTTCCTGAAATCTGCCCCTGAATTTCTTAATGAAGGGGGATCAGTTTATTTAATCATGTCGAGCCTCACCGACATTGAATCACTCATTGGCGAATTTCAGATGTATTCATTCAAGGAGAAAGCAAGGGAGTCATTCTTCTTTGAGACAATTTATCTCTACCAGCTCTTCATGAAGCCTGATTATCAGGTAGGTCAACAGTAACTGAACCTTTGGGTGACTGGTATGGTGCAACCGTCATGGTCAGATTGTCCACGGCCCTTATTACCACAAAGTCATCCTTGTTTATGTCATCATAGTCAGGTGATTCCGCAGTCCATACCTGGGAATTGAGGAAGACGCGAAGATAGCCATTTTTCTTTACCACGACCCTGGCCTTCTGCCCGATCATTGCTTCTCTTCCCGTCATAGGGTCCCTGCCGAAGGGATAACGAAGAAGCAGCCTCGTGACCCATGACCCAATTGCTGCCCCAATCAGCAACATTATGAAAGCCAATAAAAGAAGAGTTTCCTCTGTCACCTGCATCCATGCTCTAATGGCACATAGGATTTAATTTTGAGTAAATGCACTCCAAATGCTTATCTAATTCAGTCTTCTCAGAATCCTGCTGTGCCAGGTAAAACAGTGCATAGTTTTAAAGCTGGAAACAATGAGGTATCTGCCCCATGGGAACAATTCAGGACAGGATCAAAGAGATAGAGGATGAGATCCACAAAACTCAGTACAACAAAGCAACGCAGAAACACATCGGCATACTGAAGGCAAAGCTCTCTAAACTTGAACTGGATGCACAGGCCCACAGGAAGGGCGGAGGCGAGGGATTTTCAGTCCCCAAGTCCGGCGATTCCACTGTGGCGCTAGTTGGATTCCCCAGTGTGGGAAAAAGCAGCTTGCTTAATCAGCTGACCGGACAGGAGAGCAAAATAGGACATTTCGCATTCACCACACTTACTGTAATCCCGGGGACACTTGAGTACAAGGGAGCGCAGATACAGATTCTCGATCTCCCCGGAATCATAGAAGGAGCTGCAGTGGGCTCAGGAAGAGGCAGGGAAGTACTGGGAGTGGTCAGGAACGCAGATCTTGTACTCGTGGTTACTGATGTTGAAGCTAAAGGCGTGGACAAAATTATTTTTGAACTACACAGGGCAGGCATCGTACTGAACAGGAGAAGGCGGAATATTGCCATACAGAAGTCAAACAGCGGTGGAATCAAGATCCACAAGCCCAAGAAAGTGAGCATTAACGATGAGGACATCAAGGATGTTCTGAAAGAATTCAGGATAACAAACGCCGACGTATTCATCAGGGAAGCAATAACCATGGACGACCTCATAGACCACCTTAAGGGCAACACAGTATATGCACCTGGAATTTTCATTGTAAACAAGATTGACCTGCCTCACGACAAGGAGAATATACAGAAGCTGAAGAGGTTTGGAAAAGTAGTCCAGGTTTCTGCATCTGCAAATATAGGCATTGAAGACCTTAAAGAGGAAATATACAAGTCCCTGAAACTCATTAGAGTTTACACAAGGGAAAAGTCAGGCCATGTTGATGAGAAGCCCATGGTAGTGAAGGAGGGAGTCATTGTGAGAGACGTGGTAAGAAAGATAAGCAGGGAAATGCTTGAATCCTTCAGGTACGCCATAATTTCAGGACCTTTGAGAAAACAGGCAGAACTAAGGGTGGGGCTTGAATATGAATTGCTTGACGGCGACGTAATGACGGTCATAAGCAGGAATTGAGGTGAATCTACTTGATAATTGCGAGAAATGTGAGGTTTTTCGGACAGGTCCAGGGAGTGAATTTCAGGCGCAATTTTGCCAGGCTGGCAAACAACCTGAACCTGAAAGGCTGGGTCAAGAACATTGCAGATGGTACTGTGGAAGCCCATATTGAGGGTGAACCTCAGGTAATCCAGTCATTTATCCACAGATCATGCACAGAGTTTTTCCCGGCCAAGGTTGAAAAGTTTGAAACCCTGGAAGATGAGGTCAGGGATTACCAGGATTTTGTAGTCATCAGGTGACTATCTCGTACGGATAGTCCATCTCCCTCACCTTATCGAGCAGAGATTTCAGATGGTTTTCATCCCTTACATTGACGGTGAATGTTACTGTCTGATGGCCCACAGGGGTATTCCTGGAGAGGTTATCTACCTGGGCATGGTATATGTTGCCTCCTATGGACGAAATCACTGAAGCTATCTTGTAAAGAGTGCCTGGCTGGTCTGGTATCTTGAACTCGATTCTCACAAGTTTTGATTCAATCTCCAGTGATTTGTAAATAATCTTGGAGAGCAGGAGGAAATTCATGTTTCCTCCTGAAATGACCACAGCAGTCTTCTTTCCGCGAACGTTTATCTTCCCGTCCATGAGCGCAGCAACAGTTGCTGCTCCTGAGGGTTCAACCAGAGTCTTGTTCCTTTCAAGGAGTTTGTAGATTGCAAGTGCTATTGATTCATCACTAACGGTTACTATCTCATCAACATATTTCTGAACGGTCCTGAATGTCAGGTCCCCTGGATATTTCACAGATATGCCTTCCGCAATGCTCTGGCCGCTGGTATGGGGGACAATCTTTCCCTCTTCCACTGATTTTTTCATGGAATCCGAAAGTTCCGACTCCACTCCTATAATCTTTACATTGGGATTGATGCTCTTTGCTGCTATGGCTACTCCAGAAATCAGGCCTCCGCCACCCACCGGAACAACGATCACTTCCACGTCTCCCAGATCTTCCATGATCTCAAGGCCCACTGTACCCTGGCCCGCGATTATATAAGGATCGTTAAAAGCCTCCATGAATATTCTCCCCTCTTCTGACCTTATCTTGTCCGCGACAGCTTTGGCCTCTGTGTAGTCTGTTCCGCTGAGAACTACTTCAGCGCCATAGCCCTGAACAGCGTTTATCTTTGCAGGAATGGTGTACTGCGGCATCACTATCTTGGCACTGATCCCGTTGAACTTGGCTGCGTATGCGACTCCCTGGGCGTGGTTGCCCGAACTGGCCGTTATCACTCCCTTTCTCTTTTCATCCTCAGTGAGTTTCGAGGCCCTGAAAAGTGCACCTCTGGCCTTGAATGAACCTGTTTTCTGGTGGTTCTCCATTTTGAAGTAAATATCACCACCAAACATTTCACTGAAGGTGTTCGATCTTACAAGCTCTGTTCTGTTGGCCTTACCCCTCAGGTATTCCCTGGCCTCCTGTATATCCTTTAATTCCGGCAATCCGTCTTTCATTTTTTCCACCCAAGTCTAGAGCTTTGCTTCGAGATCTTTTAACCCGTTCCTGTAAATTTCTTCTGAGTCTTCGACGAAGAATTTAATCTTCATTTTCTCGGACTCAATCTTTTCCTGGTCGCTCAAGGACTTAAGGTTGATCTTTACATTTTGAAGAACGCCCTTTATGGCTGCCAATGAGAATTCAAGGGAACATCCGGCATCTGTTATTGCATTCCTGTTACCGTGCTTTACGAGCATAGCAGAAAGCCTGAGAACTTCCTGTGAGAGGCCCGCTATTTTCCATGGTACTGAAATTGCAACTCTCGTAGCGTTTTCAAGTTCCTTCTTTCTGACCCTCTTTTCCTCGTCGCTTGTTTTTGGCATTTTCCAGGCATTGACTATGAGATTGAATGCCTCCTCATCTTCCTTCATCAGGACCCTCAGTTCTTTGATTAATTCCCCTGACCTCTTTGCCACTTCTGTCACCACTTTCTGGCTTTCCTCATAACCTTTCTTTCCTATTGTAAGGCCAGACACCATTGAAGTCAGTGATGCCCCAACCAGTGCCACCATGCTGCTGGCTGCCCCTCCTCCCGGAGCGGGACTTGGACTGGCTAATCTATCCATAAAACTGTCCAGCGTTTCCATTTCTATCCCCATATTTTCCTCTCCAATATCTGATCCATTTTGAAACCATTAAGCTGAAGGTAAAACTTTGCTGATTCCATCATTGCTTCTTGGGGCACTAAACCTACAACTTCCGATTCCACCACACTTACGCCGTACCTTGACGCTTCGAGCTTCACAAGTTCGAATACTCTGTGAATAGGGGTCTTCCTGTAATTTGTAAGATTCATGGAAATCTGTACCATCTTCTTGTCCTCAAGGAAAAACGCCAGGGCCTTTACAAATGTGAAACCGCCGTCTCTGGCTCTGAGGGCCTTGGCTATCTTCTTTCCAATAGTCATATCCTGCGTGCTGAGATTTACATTATAAGCAATGAGAAAATCTCGTGCCCCGATTATGCTGGCTCCCGCGTTGCCCACGTTCTGAGGACCGAAATCGGGCTTCCATTCACTTTCGCCTATTGAGTGTTTCAGCTCTTCATACTGGAAACTCTTGCTCCTGATGTTTTCAAGATTCCTTCTCTTTTCAAGAAGTGCTGCTTCACCATACATATAAACGGGTATAGAAAGTTCCTTTCCAACTCTTTCCCCAAGTTCCCTGGAGAGTTTTACACAATCCTCCAGGGTGGTTCCTGTAAGTGGTATGAATGGTATGACATCTGATGCACCAAATCTAGGGTGTTCCCCAGAATGCTTGTTAAGGTCGATAAGGGTTGCGGCTTTAGCGATACCTGCAAAAGCTGCTTCTACTGCGTGTTCAACATCTACGACAAAAGACACAACACTCCGGTTGTGGTTTTCATCCAGTTCGACATCAAGAAGTTTTACCCCTTCTACGGAAGTTATTGCATTTACTATCTGGTCTACTTTGTTGCGATTGCGCCCTTCGCTGAAATTTGGCACGCATTCGACCGTTTTCATAACTTAGAAATGTCAAGGTCTAATATTAAATTTTGAAAATTGTAAAGACTTTCTGTGCTTATCTCATAGATATTTAGGATTATTGTTTCTATATAGTAGGAACTACATAACGGGTTTTTTCAATTTTAAACATGAGACCGAACACCCATTGCTCAATTACAAAGAGTTGATAAAAGTGGTTCCGGGTGAACTTTATTAACCTGTGAAACATTGGAAAAATTGAGCAAAAAAGTCGTATCATCAACGAACAAAAGAATATATGATCAGAACGTGTAAATGATTAGTTATCATGATGTTGACCAAACCAGATAAAATATTACCAAAGCTGGTCAAATAATCTATACAGAGTTTGGTGACACATTATTAAAAGTAGTTCAACGGAATGATAATGTTACCGACAAGAGAAGTGATGCAATGATAAGTGAGCAGGAATACAAGATAAAAAAGATAATAAAACGAGACGGGTCTGAAGTAGACTTTGTAAAATCAAAGATCTCCAGAGCCATATACAAGGCCATGCTCTCGGTCAAGACCGGCTCCATGAAGGAAGCGGATGAGATTGCAGACAAGGTCATAAGAGAGGTCGAAAAGGAGACCCTGGTCCCAACAGTAGAACAGGTACAGGACAAGGTTGAAAGCGTCCTGATGGGATCTGCAAAGAAGGGCAACAGATACAGTGAAGTTGCAAAGGCCTATATTCTGTACAGAGAAAGACGACGAACAATCAGGGAAGAAAAAGAAAGACTTGGTGTAAAGGATGACCTGAAACTTTCAATTAATGCGATTAAGACTCTTGAAGCCAGATACCTGCTCAAGGATGAAGAGGGCAAGATCGTAGAAACTCCAAGCCAAATGTTCAGAAGAGTCGCCACACACATTGGTGTTGTTGAACTTCTATATGACTTCAGAACCTTCCAGAAAACAGGCAAGATTCCAAAGAACGGCAAAGTTTTTGGAACAATATCAAAGACCCAACTTGAGATACTGGAGAGAGCCCATGAGCACCTTGTAAATGAAAAAGAATTGAAAGGAAGCTTTGAGGAGTTCCTTGATTTCGCATATACCAAGCCCACAACCGCCACTGATACAATAGAAAAATACAATGATATGATGTGCAAGCTTGAATTCGTTCCAAACTCACCAACCCTTATGAATGCAGGTGCAAGGCTTGGACAGCTATCTGCCTGCTTTGTGCTTCCTGTGCCTGACAGCAT
>JBJKQJ010000164.1:0-3435 GCA_046705445.1 Thermoplasmataceae archaeon | reverse complement strand
CTCCCGTCCCTGATGAGGCGATCAACCATGTCGCGGTTCAGGGCCGGGAGTGGGGTAATGAAATGTGTTGAAACAGGCTGAGGGCGGTCCTTAAGGAACTTATGGAAAATTGGGAAAATTGCAGCTTCTGTTTTCCCGGTACCTGTTGGAGAGAGTAATAGAACATCACGCCCATCAAGTATGCTTGGAATAACCTTTGCCTGCGGCTCAGTTGGCTTAGTAATGTTCCTGTTCTCAAGAAGTTCCCTTATTCTTGGATGGAGTAAATCGAATACGGTTGAGGATGCTGTCTCTGGCTCCAAACATTACATGATTCCTTTATGGATAAAAACTCAAGCTATAGGGGATGAAAAAATTAATTGAAATTTATGAGTCAGAAATCTTCGTCATCATCATCGTAATCTTCATCGTCGTCGTAGTCCCGTCTCTTAATGAAGCTGACCAATGGTGAGCACCTCCACCGAATAGTTACAGTTAACCAGTATTTATATCTTCCAGTACTACAGCCCAAGAAATTCAAGGCTAACAGCTTCTTCGGGAATGTTTATAGGAAAAGAAAATAAATAATTAATTTTGAATTAAAAAATTAGAAGCAGGTATTGCTACCTGACTTACTTCTTTCTTCTTACCAGAACTACTCCAGCTATGGCTCCGATTACTACAAGAACACCCAGTGCGGCATAGAGTCCATCCTGTCCACTAAGGCCAGGGAAACCGTAGCCGGTTGTTGTGGATGAAGATGTAGAGATCTGGATTGTGTGCTGTGAGAAGTGTGGAACATGTATGACAACAAGAGTGCCTCCACTTACTTTGACGTAATAGAAGGAAGCCTGTGTCGAACTTGTGGCGTTAACCACATTGTTCACTCCTCCAGACAGCGTGATTACCTGAGTGTCGAATTTCAGGGTAATCTTGGAGTTGTTGCTGATAACATTGTTGGGCACGAATATTGCAAAGTTTGTCCCTTCGTGGTTCAAGGAACCTACTTTTACAGTTATGCTTCCGGTAGAAACATTCTGGACGTTAATCTGCATTGAGCTGTTATAGCTGACCGAAAGGTTGGAACTTGAGTTCCCTGCAGATCCAAGAACTACCAGTGCTGCAAGTTTTCCGTGGTCAATTGCATACTGTATGGATTCTCTGACTGTTGGTTCCAGGTGCTGAAGTCCCGGTGGTGCCACAAATGTTACGTGTGCAGTTCCATTTGTTGTAATAGTTACTGTTCCTGTAGCGTTGTCAACGGTCACATTAGCACCGTGGACAAAGAGTGAACCTTTGAAGGTGCTGTTGTGTATGAATACTATTGTTGAAGCTGCAGGTATATCAAACTGGTCTCCCAGGCTTACACCTGTGTAGTTCACTGTACTGGCGTTGAGGTGTTCTGATTCAACATCCCTGCTTGGGGGCTTGAACACTGAAACACTGAGTCCGGAATTCACACTGTATGTGAGCGTTCCATTGCTGAGATAGGTATTCTGAACCATTGAGGGGTTGTCGTGCATCTGGTATACAACTGTGTTGTTTCCAAAGAAGAACACATTGCCTGCAACTATAGGCTGCATAGAGGCAAATGCAGAGCTTGGGCTGTCAGATCCGATTGACCCGTTACCTGAGGCCCGGATGTTTGTGAAGATTGTTGCATTGTTCTGCATATCCATGAAGTTCGATATGACGCCGCTTGTTGGGTTCACATTAAATGAAACAAACTTTCCCTGCACCATGCCCGTAGTGTTGTTGTAGGTGAATGGGTTTTCATGGTCCCTGACTTCCTTCTCTATGGTGTCCTTCAGTGCGCTAAGAGGTGAAATTCCAACGAATACCTGGTTAACTAACAATCCACCAGTCTTGGTGTATGTTAAGCTATGGGTCCCGTTGGCAACTGAGAGGTCCACAGTAGAAAACAGAATGAACTGGGTGTTGTTTACGGTCACTTTATACATATTGTTTGCAAGATAACTTGCTGCCACATTTCCAGTGTTAGACTGGAGATAAGTGTGCTGGGCAGAGGTCAAGTTAAGCTTGCTAACAGGTGAGTTGAGGTTCAGTGTAATTGAGGCTGAGCTGCCCACTCCAACTGACTGTGTGGTCATTATAAGAGTGTTCTCATTTCCTGCAGTGAAAACAGTTAGGTTTCCGACGGTCTTCATGTTGTCAGAATTATAGCTGGAAAGGTTGGAACTCACCACAGTGTTCCCCGTTGCATTCACAGAGCTGGCTATTACAGCATCGTAATTGTCGTTTACGAAGCTTAGATTATAGATTGCCCCAGTGGAAGAATTCTGGTAAAGGGCAAAACTTCCTACCTTTGTTGCGTTAGGGCCAAGGTTAATATCAGCGGTTGCGACAGAAATTGCTGAAACCACCATTAACATGGCTACTGCAACTAATGCTATTCGTTTTAGCATGTCCATTGGATTTGAACTGGTATATAAATTTTAATTGGTACAATGTTGCATTCTTTAGTAACTAAAGGTTATACAGGACCCATATTTTCGGCTGTCTGCAATAAATCTAGATTACAATTTTCAATCCAGTGGGAGGAATACGTTTAAATATTATTATCGTAACTAATCAGTGCTTTGTATCAAGCCTTAATTTTGAAATATTCTCATCTGGTAACAATTTTAACTGCATTTACAAGTCACAGCAAGGTAATAATAATATGAAGTGCATTTGGAGGCATTAGGCTACTGTGAAACTAAAGCAGGGGGCTTAGGAATACGAAATAAATATTATATTCAATTAAATTAAGGGTTGAGATCATGGGTGACAAATTAGCTGAAGTTGAAATTTCAAAAGACGGAGAAATGTATTTCGCTAAAATTATACTTCCTTCGGGAGAAGTTGTAACACTGGAAAATGAAGATTTTGAAGAGGTTTTGGAGCAGGTGGCCAATGACCTTCAGGATCGTTTCACCGCATAGGCGGGGATGGCCCAGCGGTACGGCGGTAGCCTGCTAAGCTATTTCTCAATTGAGAGCGGGGGTTCGAATCCCCCTCCCCGCGCTTTTCTATTTTTAGAATATTCATGTCACTTCAAAGTATCACTCAAATCTAAGCATTTTCTGCTTTTTTAAAAAATAGGGAGGGGAATAAAAATTAGGGGGTTATTTTTCTTAATATCTGCCCAAAACCCTTCAACACTGAAATCATTACAGAAAATGAAAGCATAACATCCGGATCGTAAAGGAGATTCCTCAACTTCATCGGAGAATACTTCTTTGGGTCATTTACTGCATCCTGAACATTTTCAGTTATGTTCTCGAAATTGAACATTATCCCCTTAATGAGGTCAGAATTCTTCTCAGTCGCCATGGCACCCATTACTGAAATCAGCACATTCATGGTCTTCATCAGGGAAACAGTAAATTCCTTGGATGAGAAAAATTTACCAAGGAAATCGACGTCTGTTGGAACATAATCATTCACTATCCC
>JBJKQJ010000163.1:0-10875 GCA_046705445.1 Thermoplasmataceae archaeon | reverse complement strand
GCAGTTATGTATCCTGCACTGTGGTCAGAAGCCATTGCAAAGTTCTGGGGAGGAGAGCCCCAGTTAGCCAGTGCATCAAGCATCTGGGTGTAATTGGTGGACTGGTCAAGTTTCAGTTCAGCAATGAGGTCAAATGATGGGTGGCTTGAGGACCAGTTCAGGCTGATTCCATAACTTCCATCACGTGCTATAAGGGGCCCGTTGTTGGTGTAGTATATGCTGTAAGCATTTCCATTCAGTGTATAATTGGACACCTGCATGCTGTGCCATGTCCCATTGTAAAGGTATGAATTTCCATTCAGGATCTCGAGGAAATCGTTCGCGGAATTTCCCTCCGGCGTGGTGAGTCCCCAGGCAGTTTTGCTGGTGTGTCCTATAAGTATGCCTGGAACACCAGCCAGGTCCCATCCAGTAACGTTGATACCCGGTGCCTCCAGTTGCATAGGGATCCAGATGGATGGTGCCGTAAGAGGAAGATGGGGATCATTTGCCATTATAGGGTAACCAGTGCTGGAATAGTTTGCCGCAACCACCCAACTGTTGCTACCGACCGGCGAGCCAAGTTCATGGGCCCCAGGCATACCGTATGGATCAGATATGTTTGCAAGCGCCCCCTTTATGAGTGGAGTGAGCTGTTTCAGCAGTGTAGTGTTTACACCCGTGGCCCACTGGTCATACCAGTTTAGTGACCAGAGATATTCTGGATTGATACCCTGCTGAGACAGGTTGTAACCGTTTACCGTGCCGTCACCGGGCACCACTGTCAAATTCTGTGTAAAGTAAGGATAGTATGGCCAGAACAGTGTTGTGTTCTGGAACCCGAACGCATTGTAAAGAAGTGCAGACTGCAGAGGTTCAGCAGCTCCGGTGGTCAGTGACCATGCCATGTACTGCTGCCAGCAGAGAGTGTAGAAAACTGACCACTGGTAGGGCGCAATGCCCAGAAGCTTGAATCCAAGGTTGTGCGAGGCAGCCGAACTGTTGATATATGCGTTTACGCCCTGAACATAATCACTGAGGTATCCGTAATACAACGGATATTCTGACCTGTACGCATTCTCAAGTTTATAGGCATTTGCAGGCATTCCTATGAGACGCATGGCCTTGTCAGAGTTTACTCCAGATGCACCTATGTACTTACTGAGGTTACCAGAGGCGAGGAGACCTTCAAGCTCCATCTGAAACAGCCTCTGACTTGCTGAATAGTAACCCTGTGCATATAGAAGGTCATGCATATCACCTGCCTTGATGTGAGCTACACCTGACTGGTCAATTGTGAGGTTGACCGGAGAATTAAGGCCCTGCATCTGCACAGTCTGATTGCTGATATTATTCTGGCCTGCCGCCGACCACACGCCAAGATGAGGATTCAATGCGTTGAAATTGGTTGATACAAAAGACAAAACCACCAGAATTACAGCGAGAATAATCAGAAATCTGACTTTCATCGTCAAATATAAAGCCCTTGTGTATTAAAATATTTCATGATGTTTCTTCCACCAAACTGGTGTTGGTTTGCCAAATTAATATATTCTATCAGGTAGTAAAGTAAGTGTGAAGACTGTTAGTTTTGCCGGTGCCCTGGCTGTGGGGCTAGGTGGGATCATAGGAGCAGGAATTTTTGTTTTGAGCGGAACCATGATTAGCCTTTCCGGGACAGGAGCACTCATTGCGTTCATCCTGACGGGCTTTGTCGCAGTCATACTTGCACTTGAAATGGGTGAACTGGTCAGTTCAATGCCCACCAGTACCGGCGCCTCATACTCATTCGTTTACAATGCTTTTGGAAGCGAACTGGGGTTCATAACAGGCATATCCCTCTATCTCAGCTTCGCTGCTTCCGTATCTGCCATTGCACTGGGTTTTGGATCGTACCTTTCCTCGATGATAGGAATCAACAGTTACTATTTCTCACATATTTTTGCCATAATACTGATTATAGCGCTTGTCGGAATCAACCTTGAGGGAATAGCCGAAGCTGCCAAGGCAGATCTTTTCATTGTTGTATTCAAGGTTGCAGTTCTCATAATTTTCATAGCGTTTGCACTGCTGTTTGGACACTTTCTCTCAACGAACATAAGTCTTCCACCAGTAAATGGAACCTCCGGGATTTTCGCTGCAAGTGTAATTGCCATGTTTGCCTATGCCGGTTTCCAGTCAATAGCCACAATGGCACCACATATCAAAGGTGGCGGGCGGACTGCAGCCAGGGCAATACTTTTTTCCGTCGTAATAAGCCTTGCACTGTACATCCTCGTTACTCTGGCACTTCTCTCCCTTCTTCCAGGATCCAGGTTCGGTCAGGTTGCAGATCCTCTGAGCTTTGCTCTGAAGAGTGCGGCCGCACCTTCCTGGTTATTCTACCTTGTAGATCTGGCCGCACTGGCAGCTACAACTTCAGCAACCCTTGCTATGATGATCGCTGGCTCACAACTTGTTTTCCAGCTATCCTCTGATGGGCTGCTTCCAAAGTATTTCAGGAAGACCAACCTGAAGCAGGGATCCCCGATCAGTGCTGTTGCTCTAACAGCCGTAATAGGAATTCTACTGATGTTCTCCGGGAACATCTATATAATTGCAGCAATCAGCAATTTTGGCATACTTTTCAGTTACCTTATCAGTGGTTTTGCACTGATTAAGATAAGAAGAGCAAGGAAGCATCCTGAGGCTCACTCCAAGTTCATCGAGAATGCTAAACTGACCCTTGACAATGTCTTTGAAATGCCATTCTTCCCCTACCTGCCTGTTGTTGGCATATTCATGCTCATAGCATTCTTCTTCGGCTTCCCCACTATTGCCCTCAGCGCAGGCATAGGCCTGGTGCTGGTATGCATCATAATTTATTATGCGATGAGGGAAGACAGGGATGAGCCTGTGGTCAAGGTGAGGTTCTTCCCGTGAAATGCTGAGCCTTTGAAACTCTATAGTTCCCTAAATCCCCGGAACTTCTCCAGGCACTCGCCTGAAAAGCTGTATGTCTCCCACATGTTTAGCGCCCGTTAAAAATCGGGTGAGCCTCTCTATCCCGAATCCAGCACCAGCTGAAGGTAAGAATCCTCCTCTGGCTTCTTCCAGATATGATGCATAAATGTCCATTTCCAGTTTGTCGCGGCCCATGCGCCTCTTTATCTGTTCAAAGTCATGTTCCCTCTCAGCACCTGACAACGCCTCCCCGTAACCGAATGGATAGATGAGGTCGTAATTCAGGTAGTGGCCCGGATCTTCTGGATCCTCTTTGTCATAGAATTCTCTCCTGTGGCAGGTCACCCAGAAAGGCTGGCTGTGATCCAATGAGGCCAGATATTCCCAGTCCTGTCCATATTTCTCAATCAGTTCATGGGTTGAATAAACATTGAAAGGGGGCATAAACCTGAATTTCTCCCCTGAATCCAGCCTTCGGATGCCGTTCTCCCCAAGATAATTGGAGAGTCCTTTCATGAATCCTTCCACCAGGGAGAATACATCATTCATCTTTCCATAGGGTATTTCGAAATCAGCCTGGGTGAACTCAAAGAGGTGCCGGCCGCTATCCTTCCTGTCTGGCTTTTCGAGCCTTATGTTCGGGGACAGAATAAATATCTCTCCCAGGTCCCGCACCGCCACTTGCTTGTGCAGTATCATGGAGTTCATTGTCCTCATTGTGGTTCCGAGATAGTCCACTTCTATTGTCTTCAGTATTGAGGAATTTGGATCTGGACCAAGTGGATCTGTGCTTCTTCCCAGCATTACAGGAAGCAGTTGTGTAAAACCTGAGTCCTGGAAATAATTGGAAGCGTATCTGAGTATCCTGCTCGTCACGCCAAGGGCAGCTTTCAGATCGTTATTTTCCATATTCAACATTTTTTCCATAATTTGGGGAAGTTCAACTGTTAATTAACTTTTCTACAGTTTTTTACGTATTTTTTCCAATAATTTCCAATTGTTTTAAATATAGTTTTGTAATATTTCTTTAATGGATAAGACCGACATGAGATTACTTGAGCTTGCCGAGCAAGGTATCACCAAGTATTCCACACTTGCCAGAGAATTGGACATGCCCCTTTCCACAATACATGCAAGGATGAAGAAGCTGGAACAGGAGGGAGTCATAAGGGGATACAGGGCAGACATTGACTGGAAGAAGGCAGGACTGAATCTCACGGCTTTTGTTCTCATCAAGGCCGATGTGAGTCTCCTTAGGAGTACTGGGAAAACGCAGGATGATCTCCTGAACGAACTGCGTGAGACCGATTATGTTGACGAGGGTTATGTCATCACCGGTGAAGCGGACCTTATGATCAGAATCACAGCCGTGGACTCATCCCATCTGAAGGAGATCCTGCTTCGGCAGATCGATTCAATGGAGGGGATCACCGGTACAAGGACAATTATTGTCCTTGGCTGATTGGTTGAGTAGAGGGATTAGGTAAATGTTAAATGAAGCAGATAATACTGTGAACGTGCCTGAATTGCAGTCTGAAGTGGGTCTTAAGATACTTGTCAGTGATCCGGTTGATGAAGTGCTTATAGACGGCTTGAAAAAACTGGGCCATAATGTTGATTTTCTTCCGTCAGTCTCTCCCGATGAACTAAGTGAAAAGATAGGGTATTATGAGGTCATAGTTGTAAGGAGCCGGACAAAACTTCACAAGGAACTGCTTCTGAAGGCAAAGAATCTTAAGTTCATTGCAAGAGCAGGCATAGGAACTGACAATATAGACCTGGATGCAGCCAGTTCATTGGGCATAAAGGTCATTACGGCTGCAGGCTCATCGACTCATTCAGTGGTGGAACTAAACATTGGCCTTATGGTTGCACTTTCGCGCAACATTGTCAAGCTGAATTCTGAAATCAGAAATGGGACCTACAGGAAGGAGCCTGGAACAGAACTTGCGGGAAAGACTGCGGGCATCATAGGATTTGGCAGAATCGGACAGGCTACTTCAAGAGTCCTCAAGTCACTTGGAATGAAAATGATCGCATTCGATATTTATGAGAACAAACATGCAATGTCTGAAATAGGCGGAGATTTCCTTCCTCTGGATGAACTTCTCAAATCGTCTGACTTCATATTCATACTGCTCACTCTGGGCAGGGAATCGCAGAGGATTCTTGGGAGAAAGGAACTTGAAATGCTGAAACGCGGTGCCACAATAATCAATACAAGCAGAGCGGAGGCCATTGATCCCGAGGCTCTTCTGGAAATGCTCAGAGAAGGGCACATAGGTGCATATGGTTCAGATGTCCTATGGCATGAACCCCCCAGATCAGATTTGGAAAAAAAGCTCATTTCCCTTGAAAACGTAATAATAACCCCACATATTGGGGCCCAGACCCACGAAGCCCAACACAGGGTTGCTTCCGTTACGCTTGAAAATCTCGTTCAGGCGATTGATGAGGAAAAGTGATGTTGCTCATACCCGGCCCTGTGGATGTACCCGAAGAGGTCCTGCGGGCTTCTGCTTTTCTGGATAACCACCGGTCCAAAGAGTTCAGGGAAATAGTGAGGGAATCCTCAGAAAGACTGAAGAAACTCTCGGATTCAAAATATGCCCTCCTTACTACAGGTTCCGGCACTACAGCGGTGGAATCCATAATATATTCAATGATTTCACCGGGAGAAGAGGTGCTTGCAGTCACTTTCGGGGAATTTGGGAACAGGATGGTGGACAGCCTTAGGAGAAGAGGGGCTGTGCCAAAGGTTCTTGAAAAGGACAGTTCAGGAAAACTGGAAAAAGGAGAGATTCAGGACCTGCTCAAAAGGAACCGGGAAATCAAGGCTGTTTTCCTTGTGCATAATGAAACGGGAAACGGTACAGCCATACACAACCTGAAAGACGTAACTATGGAGGCCAAGTCCATGGGGATGAAAGTTCTTGTCGATTCCGTTTCAGGTTTTGGCGGTTCTGAGATAAGAACCGGGGGCTGGGGCATAGATGCTTTTGCAAGTTGCAGCCAGAAGGGGCTAGCTTCCGTTCCGGGCTTAGGCATCGTTTGCCTTGGTGACGAAGGCGAGAAGTATGTCCTGGATGACAAGACCATGCCTGCCTACCTGGACATCAGGAATTCCATGAAATTCATGGAGAAACACGAGACGCCTTATACGCCATCCACAGGAAGTTTCAACGCAATGCATGCTGCGCTCAAGATACTGGAGAAGGAACGCCCGGAAAACAGGTGGAAGAGGCACCATGCTTCCGCCGAATTCCTGAGGGGAAAACTCATGGAAGCCGGCCTTGAACTGTATGGAACAGCGGAAAACTACTCTGACACTGTTGTGGCCTTCAGGCCGCCGGTACCATCCCCGGAAATTGTGGGAAAACTGGCACAAAGAAACATAATAGTTGCAAAGGGAATTGGAGAACAGGCGGAAAAGATGATCAGGGTAGGTGTTCTGGGACTTGTTGACGGCAGCAAAATTGCACTCTTCCTGAATGAACTCTATAGCATACTTGGACTGGAAAAAAGAATAGAACCGGAAACGATGCCTGAAGCCACAAGAATCAACCGTGACATATTCAGTGTCCATTTGCATCATCGTATATGGTTCATTTTTAACGGACTCACTTTTTCATCAATTTGTAATAAATGATGCCACTGATGGCCTGGATTGCGCCCCCAAGAATAATCGGGAATGGAAGGTAAAAATCCATCAGATAACCGGATACGCCTGATGAACCCTGAAATGCCCTTGCAGAAATTCCCTGAATACTGGTTCCTGCCCCAAAATCTCCTTCCTGTATTCCGCTTACGTTGACCGCATTCCTGCTGGGAATCCCGAAACCGGCTATGAATGTCCGGAATGTGTAAAAAACCACGGCCATCCAAACAAATGGGGAGAACGCTACACCTATCAGTACCGCTCCCTGAAGGAACCGTGTTATGGATGCTATCCTCAGGACTCCCTCATCCTTCCTGCTCATGAATTTCATGGCCAGATAGCCTCCAATGGCGGAAGCCACATATGATCCAAGGAAAGCCAGGCCCACCTGCGATGGTGTTATGCCATAGCGAAGTTCGTACCATGCCGGAAGGAGCACTATCGACAGGCCTATACCTGTACCGTTTACGGCGTTTGAGGCTGCGACTTTCAGAACGTGTTTTCCACTTGATTTTCTCATTATCGCAGTTTCTTTCTTCTTGATCGGTTTTTCCTTCAGCATCAGGAGGCACAGTGTTGAGACCAGAACCAGGGCGAAGCTGATCCCGTACAATATGCGGAATGAGCCGATTATTCCGTAGTACAGGTCAAGGTAACCCTGTGAATACAGCATAAGCGTTCCCATTATGGAAAAAATGGAAGCTATGGAGGTTATCATTGCCATATGATACACCCTCTGTTTGTCTTCAGGCCAGTTGCTTGCAATGTAAGCGTTTATTCCGGGAGACATGGCGCCACGCATTGCACCGGGTGATCCGGCGGCGCCTGAAAGTATGACACCTGCCAGTATGAGATGTATATTTGTGCTGAATGCAAGGGCCGCAGTAATAACCCACGCAGGAAGCTCCCCGATCACCATGGCCTTTCTGAAACCTATCCTGTCACCAAGAAGCCCTATTCCAAGAGAAATAGCAACGGTTGAAAGCGAAACAAAAAGGTAAATCAGACCGATGGAAACAATATTGAAGTGCAGACGGAGAAGATACAGTGGTACTGACAGGGTTACAAAGATGAGCGCGGTGCTTCTGGCAGCCCTGGATATAAGGAGAAATTTGAACCTTCTGTTGATCAGTTCAGAATCAGCCTGCAAATTCATCTCTACCATCAGTGCCTTCAAACCCCTATTTGGTCTGCATGGTTAAAGTTAATGCTGATATTTTGACATAAAACATTGACCGGGGAAAGATTTTTCTCTGTGCCCAAAAAAGATTATTATTTTTTTCCATGTTAATATATTGAAAAATACCTTAAACACTGCCTTAATACGTTTTATGAAAGAAATATATAAATACATAGTGTGAGTAATGCTCCCATGGCATCCAGTAACAGACAATTACATAAAGGTGCAGTGGGATATCTTGAACTGATCTTTCAGTCCATATCCTTCACGGCACCTGCAATAGCTGTAACCGCAACCATGACTGGAGCTGCATCTTTTGCCTATGGGGCATTGCCGCTGACTTATGTGCTGGCTCTTCTTGGGGTCTTAAGCGCCGGTTTTGTGGTCTATGCGTTTTCCAGAAAAGTTGCTTCCAGCGGCGGTTACTACAGATATATAGAGAGGGGTTTCGGACCTCGGGTTGGAGGTTTTGGAGGATGGGTGTATATGCTGTATACAGTCATAGGAGCTACTCCTTTCATCTACTTCGAAACGGCCCTAGCAGCACAGTACGGCCTGGAGATCCTTGGAGTAAACCTTCCGGGATGGTCCTGGTATCCTCTAGGTATTGCTGCAGCCCTGGGAGCTTTTGCTCTTGCCTATTCTGGCATTAAGAACTCACTGAAATACAGTGTGTACACAGGGGCCATTGAGATGGTTCTGCTCCTGGTAGTAGCAGTGGTTATATTGGCACACTCAAACCAGCCCTTTGATCCGGCTGTTTTCACAACAAAGTATTCACCAACAGGCTGGAATGGAGTTGCACTGGGTCTGGTATTCTCGTTCACATCCCTTGCAGGCTGGGGGTCAATGACCTTCCTGGGAACGGAAGCAAGATCTGCCCATATGAACATCAGAAAGGGAGTCATTGCTACCATACTCGTACTTGGACTGTTCTTCCTCTTCATGAGTTACGTAATGACCATAGGTTGGGGCCCTGCAAACATGGGAACCTACTACACCAACTTCCTGCCTGGCTTAATGCTCGCACTTCAGGATGGCGGCATGATACTGGCAGCAGTAATGTTCCTCTTCATAGTGAACAGTGGACTTGTTGACACTCTTGCAATCATAAATGCAGGCTCAAGGGACATGTACACCATGGCAAAGGACGGAATGCTGGTTGACAAACTTGCTGAGACCCATCCCAAACACAAGAGTCCCCATGTGTCCCTCATGGTGAACACCGTTATAGGCCTCGTAATCTTTACCTTCACTGGCTGGTATTTCGGACCGTTTAACGGTTTCCTGATGACCGGGCTCTGGACAGGCACTGGAACAATAATAGACCACATACTCATCAACACATCCCTGCCGCTTTACTTCAGGAAACTGAAGGAATTGAAACTCAGTTACGTGCTTGTGCCCCTGGTTGCAACTGCCATATACCTGTTTGCCCTTTACGGATCTTTCCTCTCTGTGAATACAATTATATTTTACGGCGTCATCTTTATAGTTGTCTGGCTTGTTGCCGGAGCTGTATTGTACGCATTCAAGAAAGGTATAAATGTGACACTGGAGGAAGGTGAAGAGATCTGAAGACAGTAAATGGAACAAATCTGAATAATGTCCACTTCAAGTGGACACCATTTAATAAGCCGGTAGAGGCAGTAAAGCCTGGTGAGGATTTCAGGGTAGTAATACCCGATTCTTCTACCATGCAGATAGAGGAAAATTACACCACTGCCGACATGCACAAGATTGATGACAGCAAGTTTGACGGCGCTGTAGGCCCTGTTTTCGTAGAGGGCGCCGAGCCTGGAGATACCCTGGAGGTTAACATCAAGGAATTAAGTACAGGGAAATGGGGCTGGACGGCAATACTTGGAAATTTTGGGCTTCTCAAGGGAAAATTCAGCCAGGAGCTTGTTATATGGGATCTGGAAAATGGAAAGGCACGGGCCAGAAACTCATTCTTAAAGGACATAGAGGTGCCCCTTCTTCCCTTCCTTGGCGTTGTGGGAGTGGCTCCTGCAGAGGGAGAGTTTGGAATGATTCCCCCCCAGCATTTCGGTGGCAACATGGACAACAGGCTTCTCAGGGCTGGTTCAAACCTGTTCCTTCCTGTAAACGTAAAAGGCGCCCTGCTATCTTTTGCGGACCCGCATGGGGCACAGGGAGATGGGGAAGTCTGTGGCACAGCTATTGAGACATCTGCAGAAATTGTTGTTTCAGTGAAGCTGCACAAAGGCATCCACAGGAAGTTCCCAAAACTTATGTCTCAGGAAAGCCACCAGGGGAAAGTGATGGTCACAATGGGCATTGGGCCTGACCTTCACGAGGCTGCGCAAAATGCGGTCCTTGAAATGATTGAAGAGCTCAAGCATTATGGGCTCTCTGAAAACGAGGGTTACGCATTGTGCAGTGTGGCCGGTAACCTGAGAATAAGCGAAATAGTGGACGAGCCCCATTTTGTGGTGTCAATGATTCTTCCGGAAAACCTGCTTGAAAACAGGAAGAAGAATTAAACCATTTTTTTATTGAAGCAGATCTGTGGCAACATCCTTATGACGGATAATATCATTTTATGCAGGAGATCTCATGGTAGAAACAGCTAACAGGAGCCCTTACGATTTCTGGAACACCGTTGTAGCCAGTGTTCTTTCCTATGGTAGCATGGATCTGCCAAAGACATTCCCGGATGGAAACAGTGTTCCTGCTCCGGAAACCAGCGGGCTCTTCTCCAGGTCAATAGGCGAGCGGAAGGGACAGGTGGCAGACTGGAGGAGTTCCATTCCAAATTCAAAGAGAGGTGTTCATGTTGTTGAATTCGAGGACCACTATTCCGTGCATGTGGACAGATTTGACCCAAATAAGGACCCTGTCAGGCACCTGTTGCTTGACAGCCCCAAAACAATTGTGAGCCTTCTAGCCACCGGCCTGATCTCCATGCTCCTTTTCGGGGTTTTTGGAAGAAGAGGTGGACCATGGTAACATTTTACAACATGGTGTCAATACCAACCTGAACCCCGATGGAAACCGGAGGAGTTGAGGATGGATGGCGGTTAATGCATACACCTATATCATTATGGTTTACGCAATCGCAGACACTTTCCTCAGAATATGGCTCCTGATG
>JBJKQJ010000162.1:0-5989 GCA_046705445.1 Thermoplasmataceae archaeon | reverse complement strand
TAAAGAAATATGGGAATGGTTTAATCCCTGAAGTTAAACCATTTCAGCAAACAGTCATTCAGAGGATTTCTCCTGCATTCCTATTCTCGAATTATTGTTTCACATTCACTTTTTGCGGTACCTCATGAACAGGAGTACTCCTGCGGCAATCACAACAATTACAATTGGGTAGGGAAGCCACGATGGTGTAGTCGGTGGGATGCTTGCAGATTTCACGGAATTTGGCGTTACCACTGCAGGATCAAAGTACAGGCTCGAACTCTTTCCATAAGTGAATCCTCCAAAGACGACAAACACTGTAGAAACATTGCTGAACTGATCGTGTGTTGCATCGCCGACATATATTCTTACCGTGTTATGCAGCGTGCTTGTATTGTCAATGGTGTAGTTTCTGGTAAAGAATTCCCTGCATAATGTCTGGTTGCCTAGACTGTATACTGCCGTGTCATTGGCTGCATCTGTAGTGAACTGTTTGAACTCGCCGTTTGTACCCCCCACATAAAACATGAGAAGGTCCTTGGCAACGAGGTTGTAATTGTCACCACTCTTCATAGGAACTGATGTTGGAAAGCTTTTAACTGAACTCCAGTCAACATTTGCCCCATATTTATATTCGGTGGAACTCAGGTTGTGAGTAACCGTAAACGAGAGAACCGCCGGGATAAGGTTTGCTGTGGTGCCTGGCAGGTAACCTTCCGAGGATCCATTGCCTATGTTTGCATTCAGTGAGACATTGAACTTGGCTATGGATTCATTGTCTGGGTCAGTTGAAAGCGAGACATTTCCAATTTTAGCAAAATTCGTCCAGAAACTGATGCTCCCTATTGTGTTATTTACCACATAAAAGTAAGACCCATTTCCCTCCGACATTTTCACCAGTGAAACGTTACTGGCGTTTCCTCTCACAATATCAAATCCCTGAAAACTGTACATTGTACCGACGGTTCTGTTGTCTTCCCAGGTCTCGCTGTGGAGTATGAGTTCAACATTGTACAGCTTGCTCCAGTTTACTACCTTCTGTTCAGTTAAGTTGATCCCTCCAGGGTAGAAAACACAGTGAAGCTCAAATCCAACCCTTGCACTTGTGTTATCGTTATATTGCAGCCACATGAAGCGCTGAAGAAGGGACATCTGTGTCAATGTGTTGTTTATTGGTTGACTAACAGTGGAATAGTTTTCAGAATAGGTTACGTTTACCAGCGAAGTAGTCTGATTGACTCCCTCATGCCAGTCAGAATATGCAGGTGCAGCTAAAGCAGCCGGCATGATGACATGCGAAGATGTTGAAGATTCAGGTGGTATGATAAATATTCCACCACTAAAAACCATCATTGCAGTGAGGACTACACTGGAAATTATCAGTATTGTCCTTTCCATTCGTTTTCTCATTTATATTCACTCCTAATTAATTCAGATTATCAATAATATGTCTATGTAAATATATAAAAAATTGGATACTATATATTCCCTGATAAATCTTGCATGATTTCGTTTCCTTTTTCTCAAATAAAAAATGTGTGAATGGCTGACCTGGCCTTTATCGAAAATTATCTGTCATCGGTCTCCCTTTTCGTAGTTGGCCTAAATGCGGGCAATCCAAATCTGGCATAGAAATTACATCATTGTTCCTAAAAGAATTTCAACTAGAATTTTAATCAAAAACCATGTTCAGGTTCAGATCAATTCGCACGGTCGCTACAAGATTCGTTGTTGCAATATCAATACTTTCGCTGCTTATAGCCTTCATACTGTCTATCTCCACCCTGATTACAGGAACACATTTTTCCCTGACAGGGACTGGTTCTCTGCATTTTCCAGGTTTGGGGGCGATGGTTTCTGCTTTTCTTCTGATTATCCTTATGTTTGCAAATTATACCATGGTATACAAGCAGGTAGGATGGATTAAATTCGGGGCCAGGCAGGCTGCAATTTTGCTAGCCATAGCTGAAGTGATCCTTGGTTTCGTATTTCTGGGCGAACTTGTTGTTATAGCAGGAATAATGCTGTTTGTCGCCTGGATCATTCTTGAAATATAATCTGGGTGAGGGTGCGTTTTATTGCGCGCACCCCACAGCAAACCCATTTTTATGGAAGGAAGACTACTTTTTTAATTCATTCAGGAGGTAATTTTAACCACTTTTACCCTTGTGTCTTTGTAGGCAGGAGTCTTTGTAGGACGGTCATATGTGTCTGGGGTCAGTATATTTGTAGGGAGGTCACTGTAGTGGAAGGTCGTGAAAAGAACACCTGAAGGTACATCTGAATTGGGCACAACAGAAGTCCTGATTGCTCCATTTCTTGACTTCACTTCAACCGTTTCCCCATTCAGAAGGTTCTCTTTCTCCATATCATCAGGATTCATCTCAATGTGCCCCCCACCTTCTATGAGGCTTATGACTCTTGATCTTGCGGTCATGGTGGCGGTGTGGTAGTGTTCCCTCTGCCTTCCTATTATGAGGGAATATGGGTAGGAGTGTTCTTCTGAAGGGTCTTTTGCTCTCCATGATATTATCCGGAATCTTCCCTTCCCCCTTATGAATGAGTCAGTATGAAGCAATTTAGTGCCATTACTGTTCTTATTCTTTACCGGCCACTGGAGGCTTCCTTTGCTGAGTCTTTCATGGCTTATCCCGGCATATGAAGGTACAAGGCTTGCAATCTCGTCCATAATTGCGGAACTTGACCTGAAGTTCATATCGTACCCCATTTTTTCAGCTAGTTCTCTATAAATGAGCCAGTCCGGTTTTGCTTCGCCAGGAGGGTCCATTATTTTGCTTATCAGCTGAACACGCCTTTCAGTGTTTGTGAACGTCCCTGTCTTCTCGAACGATGAAGCTGCCGGCAGAATGACATCAGCGTATTCGGCAGTCTCGGTCAAAAAAATATCCTGAACCACTAGAAAATCAAGTTTCTTCAGGGCACTTACAGTACCTGAGCTATCTGGGTGGGATCTCACTGAATTTTCCCCGGTTATGTATAGGAATTTAAGCATGCCTTTCTTTGCGGCATCGATCATTTCTGTGCTTTTCCATCCCTGGAACTCGGGCAGTTCCCTGTCCCAGGCCTGTGCAAACTTAGCTCTGATATTTCCATCAAAGAATGGTTGGTAACCTGGAAGCGAACCTGCAACTGCACCCATATCTGCTCCCCCCTGTACATTGTTTTGTCCTCTGATGGGGCTGAGACCTGTGCCAGGTTTGCCAACATTCCCAGTGATCAATGCAAGGTTGATCAGCGATGACACGTTGTCCGAACCATTTTCATGTTCAGTTATACCAAGGGTCCAGAAAATTATGGATGGTTTCTGTGTAGCATATATGGTAGCTATGCGAGCAATTTCATGGGCACCTATCCCTGTTACATTGGTTGCATATTCAAGTGAAAAAGGATGCAGGCTCTCTTCATATTCCTGGAACGCTTCCGTTCTTCCTGAAATGAATTCCTTGTCTTCCAGTCCATTGTCTAGTATGTACTTTGCCATGGCAGAGAATAGAACTGCATCAGTACCAGGTTTCAGCATGAGATGGGAATCTGCATGCCTGGAGAGTTCAACCCTTCTGGGGTCCACGATGATGAGTTTAGTGCCATTCTTTACAGCCTTCTTTATCTCAGATGATAGAACAGGATGTGCCCTGTCGACGTTTGAACCAGCCATTATTATTGTTTTAGCACGATGCACATCTTCCATTGAATTTGTAGAAGCCCCTGCGCCGGTTGCATATGAGAGCATTGCAGCTGAGGGGGCATGGAAGAGAGTTGCGGACTGGTCCACGTTATCTGTACCTGCAACTGCCCTCATGAATTTCTGAAAAGCGAACACATCCTCGTTGGTCGCCCTATCGCAGGCAACTCCACCTATTGACTGCTTACCGTTTTTCAACTGGGATTTTTCGAGTTCACCTGCTATGAGATTCAATGCTTCATCCCAGGTTGCCTTTCGGAAAACATCCTCAACCTTACGGCCATCAAGGCTGCTTCTGACCCCTACATCTCTCCTTATTAATGGAGTATTGAGTCTGTCCTTGCTCATTTCAAATTCAAAACCGAATTTACCTTTGACGCAAAGTTTACCGTGATTAACTTCGCTACCGCCGTATCCTCTGGCCCATATGATCTTTTCTCCCTTAATTCCATATTCAACAGAGCAACCTACTGCACAGTAGGGACATATGGTCACCGCAGTGCGATCCGCAGGCTCCCAGCTCTTTTCAATCAAGGCACCAGTAGGGCAGTTATCCACACATGCACCACAACTCAAGCAGTCTGATTCTCCAAGCTTTTCGTCCATATCAAAAGCTATTCTGGCATTCTGCCCTCTTCCGGAAATCGAAATTACTTCATTGACCTGGTCGTAGTCGCAGGCAATGAGGCACTTCCTGCAGAGTATGCATTTGGAGGCGTCAAAATCGATACCAGGATGGCTTGAGTCCAGTGTCACCTCGAACCTCAATGGGGTTCTGTCCACATCTATGTTGTATTCATCTGCATATTTTTCCAGCTGGCATTTCTCCCCATCTATATCTCGGTGCTCAGGATGATTTTTTAAAACCAGTTCAAGAAGAGACTTTCTATAGTTTTCCAGAGTATCTGATTTTGTCCTGATTTCCATTTTATCAGACACTGTAGTTGAACATGAAGGTACCATCCTGGCCGGGTTGCCCATTTCAACCATGCATAATCTGCAAACACCGTTTTCATGACCTTCATAGGAACATAGGTTGGGTATTTCGACACTAGAAGATTTTGCTGCTTCTAGGATGGTACTCTTATCTTCTACGCTGATCAGTTTACCGTCAATGGTCACATTTTTAGCCATCTCATCCCACCTCCCTGAAGCACACGTTAGCTCCACAATCTCCAGCTGAATGGTTTCTTATTTCTTCATTGAAATATTTGAGTGAATCTAGAAACATCTTTGCACTCGCCTGCCCCAACCCGCAGATGGACCCCGTAAGCATTACGTTTGCAGTCTGTTTGGCAGAGTTAATGTCCGCTTCAGTGGCGGTTCCACCTTTCAGATGCTGAAATAATGTTGAAAGTTCCCTGGTTCCATAACGGCAAGGCATGCACTTTCCGCAGGATTCCCTCTCGAAAAAAGACTGGATATTTCCCATTGTGTCCACCATGCATCTTTCTCCAGATATTGCAATGAGAGAACCTGTTCCAAGGCCTGCACCTGCAATTTTCAGCGATTCAAAATCCAGGTTAAAATTTCCATTGTCGGCGGGGAGGATTCCTCCAGAGAGGCCTCCCGGCAATATCGCCTTCAAATTTGACACTTTACTTCCACCTTTTTGGGAGATGAGAGTAGAAGTCTTTGTGCCATAGGGGAGCAGGTAGGCTCCGGGAGTTTCAACATCGCCAGTCAGGCAGTATGTCTTGTTCCCCGGCCTCTTCTCTCCAGTGTTATAATAGTCTCTCAGGCGGTCAAGGAAATAGACAAGAGTCTCAACATTGTCTATAAGGGTGGGCTTGCCATAAAGACCAACTTCAGCTGGATATGGAGGCCTCAACCTGGGCTCGCTCCTCCTACCTTCTATGGCTTCCATGAGGGCGCTCTCTTCGCCTGTCACATAATACCCCGGTATACGGGTTACATTGACTTGCGGAAGGATCACATGATCCACCCTTTCGTTAAGATAATCCGTGGAACTCTCTAGCGCAGCTTTCAGAGCCTTTTCAGCTTCAAGGTATTCATGTTTGAGTGCGATAATTATTTTCGTTGCTCCTACAGTTAGCGCAGATATAAATGAGGCTTCAATGAGTTCAAATGGGTTGCTTTCCATGATTACCCTGTCTTTGAATGTACCGGGTTCACCTTCGTCGGCATTACAAATAATGTATTTTATATCTGATTTGGATTCTGCGGTAAGTTTCCATTTTAAACCTGTTGGAAAACCAGCGCCTCCACGGCCTTTAAGTTCCGAACTGATAAGTTCGTTGATCAGTTCTTCGGGTTTTTTCTTAATCGATTTACTCAGGATCTGTT
>JBJKQJ010000161.1:0-13853 GCA_046705445.1 Thermoplasmataceae archaeon | reverse complement strand
TAGTTGTCATTTCTTTTACTGATTACAACCCATTTGAACTGGACTCCCTTGCCAGAGCAAACGGTTCACTTTATGTTCCACACGCAGGTTTTGCCCCGGGGCTTTCCAATATTCTGGCTGGATGGCTCTATTACTCGGAGGGCTGCAGAGATATGGAGATTCTTGTTGGAGGGCTGCAGGAAAAGCCTCTGCCACCCATGAATTACTTCCCCACTTTCAATGCCAGCAGTGTTATTGATGAATATACAAGGCCTGCCAGATACCTGAAGGGCGGAAAGTTGGAAACCGCCGTGCCTCTTGAAACAATTGGCGTGGAAGCTTTTAAGGAACTTGGCACACTGGAAACATTTTATTCGGACGGCCTTGCTACTATTCTTGACACATTCCGGGATGCAACTGTCATAGAGAAGACATACAGGTATCCCGGACACCTTGAAAAAATGAAGTTCCTCAGGGACATGGGCTATTTCAGCGATGAATCTCTTGATGGTTGCTCGCCAAGAGAAGTTTCAAACGCTATTTTCAGGAAGCTTGCCGGAGACTACAGGGACCTGAGCATACTGAAGGTTAAGCCGCTGGATGGAAATGGGACAACATTTCAGTGCCTTGACCATTATGATGCCAGGACAGGGACCACTTCAATGTCCAGGATGACAGGATATTCTGCTGCTGCAATTTCCGAAGGGGTGTTGAAAGGCATGGCTCCCGACAAGGGGGTGTATGCCACTGAGTGGATTGGCAAGCAGAAAGAGTATTTCCATCTTGTTCTGGATTACCTGAAGAGGCGGTCTATAAAGGTTGAGAAGATAGAATAAGAATGACTGCAGTGCAAAATATATCTTCAACTTTTTAAAATATTAGGTAAAAAGTTAATACTTTTGCAGAACCTGAAAGCTTGATTAAGTTTGTTTGAGGCGTTAAGATCTCCAACCAGCGTTGCTGTCATAGGCGCATCTTCCGACAGGAATAAAATCGGGCATGCGGTTATGGATAACCTAGTAAAGCAGGGCTACAATGGAAAAATATATCCGGTGAATCCTTCAAGCAATGAAATTATGGGATACAGGTGTTACCCTGACTTGGCATCAGTGCCAGAACCTGTGGATCTTGCTGTAATTGCACTTCCTGCATCTACAACTGTGAAGGTGATTTCAGATTGTGTCAATCGAAATGTGAAATTTGTCATCGCCGTAGCCGGGGGTTTCTCGGAAGCAGGGGAACAGGGGAAGATCCTTGAAAGTGTGCTGAAGAAGACAGTTTCGGGTTCCCATACTAGGGTCATCGGACCCAATACGGTTGGAGTGATATTTCCGCACTCCAGACTGAATACTGCACTTACACCCAGTGACAGAATATGGTATCCAGGGGAGGGGAAAATCGCCTTCATATCACAAAGTGGAGCACTTGGCCTGCTGGTGATGGATTCCCTGACTGAATTTGGCACGGGGATATCCGGGTTTGTAAACATAGGGAACCGTTCGGAAGTGGATGAAGTTGACCTGATTCAGATGTTCAGCTCAGACAGTGAAACCAGGTCCATAGTGATGTACCTGGAGAGCATCTCAGACGGGGGCAGGTTTTATAATACTGCCAGCGCAGTCAGCAGGAACAAGCCCATTGTGGTGCTGAAAACCGGCAGGTCCAGGGAGGCTTCCGTTGCAGCATCCTTTCACACTGGAGCCATGGCATCAGACGACAGGGTCACCGAAGGTGTACTCAGGCAGGCAGGAATTATAAGGGCCTTCAACGAAACAGAACTTCTGGATTTCGGCAAGGTTCTCGCATATTCAAAGCCAATGGAGAACAGCAGAGTGGCAATTATCACAACCGCAGGCGGAGTTGGGGTGCTGACCACCGATCTGATTTCCATAACTGATGATCTACCTATGCTATCACTTTCCATGTTTGATGAGGGGGAGAAAGAAAAACTCAGGTCTCATGTTCTTCCGATTGCATCAGTGAACAACCCCATCGATCTTACTGCAGACGGGAGCAATGAATCTTACGGAAAAATTCTGGAAATCCTTACAGATTCTCATGCCGTGGACGGTATCATCGCATACGCACTTCCTCAGACCCCAAAAATTGACCAGAGCATCCTTGACCCCCTGAAAAAAGCTGCGCTAAGAAAACCTCTGGTTGTGGGGGTCATAGGAAACCGGCTCTCAAAGAATATTCTCAGAGGACTTGAAACTGCAGGAATACCCGCATATCCTTCAATTGAAAGGACCGTGCGTTCAATGAAGGTTCTTTACCAGTACAGCCTGTTCAAGAATAGACTGGAGATTTCGGGAGATCAGTGACAACATTATGGAAACAAAGAATGTTTCAGAATTTGAAACAAAGAAGATCCTCAGGGAAAATGGAATTGAAACTCCCCAAGGAATGGTGCTGAAGGAACTTCCAAAAAATCATGGCCTGAAGTTCCCCCTGGTACTCAAGGTTTCAGACCCAAATATACTGCATAAATCTGATGTTGGTGGTGTTAAGCTGGGCATCAGAGACACGGAGGCATTGAACATGGCATTTAATGAGATGAGGAAGAAGTTTCCAAAGTCAGAATTCGTACTGGAAGAAACTGTCCCCTCAGGAGTGGAATTCATAGCAGGTGTAATTTCCGATCCTGTTTTTGGACATGTCATAATGCTTGGTTCAGGTGGTATTTATACTGAGCTCTTCAAGGATGTAACTTTTCGAAAGATTCCGATCTCAAGGGCAGATGCCGAAGATATGGTCAGGACAATAAGGACAGGAGAATTCTGCAAAGGTTTCAGGGGAATAAGAATAGACTGTGAAAAACTGGCAGATTTCTTACTTAAGCTCAGCAGGCTTGTGTCATCCGGGAGATATATGGTTGAATCCATGGACATAAACCCGGTTATAGTGTCAGAAAATGCTGCGGTTGCGGCAGATGCTAAGCTTGCTGTCAGGGTATAGGGTCAGGAATTCTGTTTGGATACCCCGAAAAGTTATCATAATATAACAAGTTATATATATTTATTGGAAAGAACTTTTTCTAGGCCCTGCTATTCTTTCACACACTGAAATTTTGGGGTATCATTTGATATACTCATTAATGCATGATTATGTGGTAATAATCATGTCAAGTTATGTACCCCTCCTGAAAGGAAAGGCTGGCCAGAAACTATTTCTCCTTGGAAACGAGGCCATAGCCAGAGGGGTTTTGGAAGCGGGAATTTCCGTTGCAACAACATACCCTGGAACTCCGTCAAGTGAAGTTGGTGACGTTTTGTATGAAATAGCGCAAGGAGCTGGGCTCAACTTTGAGTTTTCAGTGAATGAGAAGGTTGCAATGGAGACTGCTTTTGCAGCATCAGCCTCAGGGCTGAAATCCTTTGTTTTCATGAAGCATGTTGGGCTCAATGTGGCATCAGATGTGCTAATGAGCATTTCCTACACCGGTGTTAAGGCTCCCATGGTAATTATGACAGCAGATGATCCGTCGATGTTTTCCTCACAGAATGAACAGGATAACAGGCATTATGCCCATCTTGCACACATACCGCTCATTGAACCATCCAACCCGCAGGAGGCCAAGGATTTCCTTAGGGCTGCGGTGGAGCTTTCACGTACTGAGGGCCTGCCAGTGCTTTTCAGAACGACTACAAGAATCAGCCATATGAGGGCTGAGGTCGAACTTGGAGAAATAAGCATCCCTGAGGGGAAGGGCCATTTCGAGAAATCCGGGAGGAGCTATGTTTCACTTCCCGTGAATGCCTATGGCTACAAGGAAGAGCTTATGCAGAAAATGGATTCCCTGAAGGTATCCAGCAGCCTGTCAGAACTTAACAGAGCTGAGGGGAACCCTGATTCAACCATCGGCATCATCACTTCTGGAGAGGCCTATAACGTAGTCAGGGATGTCCTCAACAAAAACGGATTGAATCCTGAAATTCTAAAGCTGGGACTCACTAATCCAATACCGGAGCAACTCATTTTAGATTTCCTGAAGAAACACAGATCCGTTATAGTGGCTGAAGAGGTGGACCCGATCATAGAGTCAGATGTCAGGAACATAGCCCAGATGCATTTCCCAGAGGCTAAAGTCTTTGGAAAAATGGATGGCAGGATCCCAATGAGCCACGAGGCATCCCCAGATACAATGGAGGAATCCCTTGCTCCCCTCTTGGGGTTCATTGTTAAGAATAAGGACATTTACCATGAGGAAAGATCTCTGCCGCTTAGGCCGCCTGTCCTCTGCGCGGGGTGTCCACAGAGGGCAACTAATTTCGCTGTAAAGCGTGCAGTAAAAATGTCCAGGATAAAGGATCCGGTGTATTCGGCAGATATAGGGTGCTATTCCCTTGGAAATTATGAGCCATTCGAGGAGGCAGATATCCTTCTTGAGATGGGTTCATCCATTGGGGCAGGAATCGGCATTGCGAAATCCACTGACCAGTTCCCCATTGCTTTCATAGGCGATTCAACCTTCTTCCACGCAGGCCTGCCTCCTCTGGTGAATTCAGTTAAGAACGGTTCCAAGATGCTTGTAGTGGTCATGGACAATGATGTTACAGCCATGACAGGAAGGCAGCCAAATCCAGGTACTCCCCTTAATCTGGCTCCGGGAAATGCAGCAAGTATTTCAATACAGAAAGTTGTAGAATCCCTTGGAGTACAATACGTGAAAACGGTTGATCCGTATAACCTCAAGGAGACGCTTTCCGCAATAATGGGAGGATTGAAACACCAGGGTGTTGCTGTAGTCATAGCAAAGAGGGAATGCGCCATTCTGAGGGACAACAGGATGAAGAAGGAGGGAAACATGCCAAAATACCAGGTTATCCCTGAAAAGTGCTCTTCCTGTTTCAACTGTGTGGAAAACTTTGCCTGCCCCGCCCTTTCCGTAAGCGGAGGCAAGGTAACAATTGATCCGGTGCTTTGCGATGGATGCGGGGTGTGTTCCCAACCATATGTATGTCCATTCAGGGCAATAGAGGTGACTTCAGGTGCAAACTAATATTCTTATTTCCGGAGTAGGAGGCCAGGGAGTTGTGACTCTTGGGCTCATCATATCACAGGCTGCAATTTTGCAGGGTGAGAAAGCCATCATGTCTGAAATACACGGCCTGGCTCAGAGGGGAGGTTCAGTGTCTGTGGATGTCAGAATCGGGGATTTCCACGCACCAATCATTCCAAAAGGAGAAGTCGATTTGACCATAGGCACAGAACCCATAGAGGCGAGAAGGGCACTGTCAAGGGCCTCAAAGGGGTCAAGAGTCATACTGAGCAGGGAAAAACTTGTTCCTGTAACACTGAGTATCCACCATGAGGAATACCCTGATGTAGGAGGAATCATAGGTGAACTTTCAGAGAATTTTGAAGTGAGGTCATTTGATGCGCTCGCTATTGCAAACAGCCTCGGCAACTCCAAAGCAGCCAATACCGCTCTTCTCGGTTTTGCCCTTGGAACAGGATGGCTGAAACTGGATATAGAGAAAGTAAGGGAACAGCTTGGAAAAATGTTTTCAGGGAAAGCTTTGGAAATAAATCTCAAAGCACTCGAAAAAGGGCTTGAAGAGGGTAAATCAATGGCTGAAATTAACCATTGATTTATCAGACAATTTTTTTCTCCTTTATTACGGCGTCACCTGAAGTCTTGATAACTTTAGCCTCCACATAGTCTATTTCCGAACCGTTTCCCACAACTACTTCGTCTGCAATCACTCTTTCCGCCTTTACATATTCAAAGCTTCCAGTTTTGCATTTAATCTCGCCTATTTCAATAGAGCTGCGGAAAAACCTCTTCCTGGAACTAATTTTGACAGTATCAGCATGGAGTTTTCCTATCTGGCTTCTAAGGGGTCCGCCTTCCATGGACATCTCGAAATTCCTGCAATCCACTGATTCCGCCTTTATCACGCCCGAAATCCTTACGCTGCCACCTTTGACATCTTCTGTTTTCAACATGCCGGAACAATCGAACTCCTCACTGATTATGTTCCCTGCAACGCAGGAGCCTGAAACATCTAATTTTTTTGCCTCAATAGCCTGTTCCACTTTCAAAGATCCGGAGGAATCAACCATATTTGCCTTAATGCGGCCTGCGTGAAGAGAACCGGAAGATTCTATGCTGTCTGCCTCTATTTCAGCTTGAGCCCTCAAAGAACCCGAAGTTTCCAGTATGTTTGACACCTTTATTCTGCCACCAACTTTCCCGCTACCAGATACAGTCATGCTGTCTACATCAACTTCTCCGGATACCTGACCCGAACCCGAGATCCTGAGATACTCTGCAGTCACGTTTGAAAAATGCCCTGATCCTGATATACTGGTTGTACCCTTTTTCTCAGATGGTTTCTTTTCATCTTTGTCTTCATCTTCAGCTTTCCCTGTGCTTTTATCTGTCCATCTCCTTTTGATCTCGTCAAAAAGTGCCTGGCTTATTTCACCCTGTTCCAACTTCCTTTTGAGCTCCTCCATATACTTGTCTTCCATTGCTATCATAACTCCATTCATGCGGGATATTTAGAATTATTTTGAAGAAATTATTTAAATCAGTCAAGTTAAATTTTCATTAATGCAAAAAATTAGTTCAGCTATACAACCAATAAGTTAAAATTCTTTAAAACACTGATTCTATAATGGATGAAATTGTCCACAAGCTGAGCTCCGGGTCAAAACTGATGCTGTCCGCCCTACTTGAAAATCCGATGTCCCCTGATGAAATAGCAGCCAGGCTTAATATAACAAGACAGGCGGTCGATAAACACATCAAGGAAATGATATCTTACGGCATCCTGGACAAGATCTGGGTAACCAGCGGCAGACGGCCCAGAGTTGAATACAAACTCTCATCCACGGGCAGGTATTTTTATGAATCTCTCTCGAAATTTATTGACATCTTCCGTGCCCAGGGGCTAGAGGACCTTGAAAACAGACTGAAATCCCTGGATCTGCAACTAATTTCAGGGGAAATAAATCAGGTAAGATATTATGAGATTCGTGATAATATTGAAAAATCCATGGAATGGTTTATCCCCGGTAAAGAGAGCAAGGGGAAAATATAAGGGCCAAATATTTCATTTTTCAGGTTCCGGAGGTCGCCAGAACCTTATTCTCCATACAAAGATCATTGTGGAAAAGTAATTGAGGGGGTATCCGGCCATGGCACCCAGCATGTTTGCAAGAATAGGGTGCAGGCCGTACGTGTGGAATACTGACAGCTGTACTATCACTCCTACGGCGCTGCCTGCCACGTAGACACCCTGGAACTTAAGCCACCTCCATATGAGGCCAAGAATCTGGCCGCCATGATATCCTTCGTGCCTCACAGTCCAGTTCTCGTTGAGAAGAAAACTTACGGTGACGCTGGAAAGGACCGAAAGAATATTGACCGGTATAAGATAGGCAGGACCCAGCAGTGTGTAACCAATGCCGATAACTGTTTCCTCAATGCTGAAGGTAAAGATCCCCACTGTGCCAAACTTCAGGATCCTTACTAGGTTAGAAATAAGTATTTCCCAACGGTCTGGCCCCGTTAAATCAGCCATGATCTGCCTTTTTCAATTAACGGATATTGTTAATTAAATATGTTCACTTAAAGGGCAATTTGTTGGGTTAAATCTCCAGAAACATACAGAAATTGCATAAATATGAGTTACAACTAACATGTATTGATCAGCGTATGAAAGTTATAGTGGCAGGTGGAGACGCTGCAGGGATGAGCGCCGCTTCCAGAGTGAGAAAATACGCTCCAGATAGTGAAATCGTTGTATACGAGGCTGGTCAGCACGTATCATATTCTGCCTGTGGAATGCCTTTTTATCTTGGGGGTGAAGTGAGGGAATTCGAGGATCTTATTCACTATCCAGTTTCTAAATTCATCCAGGAAAGGAAGATAGACGTTCAGCTCGGAGCAAGAGTGGAGAAACTGGATACATCCCAAAGGGAGGTGACTGTCAACAGAAATGGTGAAGTATTCTCGGACCACTATGACAGGCTTATAATTGCAACTGGGGCCAGCCCCAAAATACCGGAAATCTTCAAGGGAATGAAAAATGTATTCACCTTAAGGCATATTGATGATCTACTCCCCCTGGAGGAAGCACTGGCCAGCATCCAGAAGATAGTTATTGTAGGTGCAGGATACGTGGGACTCGAGATCGCAGAGGCTCTTACCCTGATGGGAAAAGAGGTAACAGTGGCACAGCGTTCAGAATATGTTCTAAGGGGAATGGACGAGGAATTCACATTTATGATTTCAAAGGAGCTGGAAAAGAATAAGGTTAATCTCCTTCTCAAGTCACCCGTTACAAGTAGAGAGGATTCTGATGGCAGAATAACAGCAGTACGGGCAGGTGAAAGGCGACTTGAAACCGATGCGGTTTTCGTGGCCACTGGAGTAAGCCCAAACAGCGGATTTGCAGCTGAAGCAGGCATACGCATATCCAAATCTGGGGCAATTGTTGTAAACGAAAGGATGCAGACAAGTGCCCCGATGGTTTTTGCAGCAGGGGACGTTGCCACCACCAGGAATATCGTAACAGGACGAGAAGTATATTTCCCGCTGGCGACAGGTTCAAACAAGAGCGGCAGGATAGCCGGGGAAAATGCTGCAGGAAGGAGATCCACATATGCTGGAATCGCAGGCACTGAAGTTTTGAAACTTTTTGACCTGGAGATTGGCAGGACAGGGCTGGATGAAAAGGAGGCCAGAATGAATAAATTCAGGCCAGTGTCAGCTTCTATTACGGCAACTTCAAGAGCATCGTATTACCCGGGAGCTTCACCATTGAAAATCAAACTCATTGCCGATGAAAATTCACATAGGTTTCTAGGAGGAATACTGGTGGGGAGGGAAGGCGTTGCAAAGAGACTTGACGTTCTTGCGGCCGCTCTTTACAGCAAAATGAAGGTGGAGGATCTCACAAGGATAGACTACTCATACTCTCCACCATTTTCACCCGCCTGGGAACCGCTTGGTGTGGCTGCAGATGTTCTAATGGGAAAATTATAACTGGGATGCCTCTAATTCAGCATCCAGCTTATATCTGCTAAAATCAGAAAATCAGTGGAATATAGCCCTCATTTACGTAAGATGCCATTCTTTCGCCGGACGGTTTGAGCTCAACTCCTCTTTTGAGAATTGGTTCCTCAATATCCAGTTTTTTGGCAATATTACTGCATGCGGAATCAATCAACCTGTTCTTAATGAGATAATTTATGAGGTCCTTCACTTCTGGGTCCTCATCTAAAATGAGTCTTTCGCTTGGTCCCTGGATGATTACTTTTACGTCTGCGAATCTTTTGAATTCAAAGGATCTCTTCGCAACGTGAAGTCCCATAATGGCCCTGCCTCTTTCGTTTTCTCCAGCTATGATATAGAAAAGTGCTTTCTGCATTGTTACCAGAACGTGTATTTCTGTTTACATTATAGAACTTAGGTTACTCGCAACAGGTCTTTAAATTGAATGGAAACCAGCAAAGCGATAGTAAATTCTGTAATACTTAATAATGAAAATGAACTGATCGAAATATGGCAATGAAAGGTAAAGCATTGAAAGATCTTGAGTTTCATTCAAGCATAGATATTCCACAGAAGGCAAGGAAGGAAATTATAGATATCCTGAACAGCGATCTGGCAGCAGCTTCTGATTTATACTCCCAGACGAAGCAGGCACACTGGAACGTGAAAGGAGCCAACTTCTATCAACTCCATGAACTCTTCGATGAACTTGCCGACGGAATCGAGGAAGCCGTGGATATGCTTGCTGAAAGAGCCACCTCACTTGGAGGATATGCAATGGGAACTGTGAGAATGGCAGCTGAGGCATCTTATCTCCAGGATTATGAATGCCACTCATCAAATGGAATTGACCATGTCAAGGAACTTGCCAAGAGGTATGCAATGTTTGGAAAGAGGATTAGGGAGATGATTGACAGGACCGCTGATCTTGGGGACACATCCACATCTGATCTCTATACTGAAATTTCTAGAAGTGCAGACAAATACCTGTGGTTCCTAGAAGCACACATCCAGTAAGAAAACCAAAAAGAACATTCCCCATTCTTATCTTTTTTCCAGATGAATCCTGGCTGCAATATAAAGCAAGATTTCTTCACTATTTCAATTTGGTGAATTTATAGTAGTAATGTTTAATAACGTTAGTATAATGCTAATGCATGGTTAGTCTTACTAATTTAGTTACAAAGCGTGAAAGAGACTGCCTGATTTTCCTCAGGGAAGAATCTGATGGCGAGTTTCCTGTGAGACTTCATCAGATAGCTGAAAATATGAAAGTTAAATCTCCCACCGCACTTAATGTAATAAAACGCCTTAGGATGAAAGGATATGTTGAGTCAAGAGACGGCATGGTAGTGCTTACTGAAAAAGGGGACGAGCTTACAAAGAAGATCCTGCTGGTGCACAGGACTTTTGAGTCTCTTTTCTGCCAGAGTGGGGTCTCCAAAAATAACGCCTGCAGAGAGGCTGGAGAGATAGATTTTCTCATACCCGTTGAAAATGCTGAACTGGTGCTGAAAAGAATTGACAATCCACGATCTTGCCCTCACGGCAAGCCTATAATGGAGGCGTAAACCTTGTCCTTCATCAATCTCTGGAATCCAACTGACACTGGTTTTCTCGTTGTCCTGCTCACATCGTACCTCCTGGGTGTGCTTCATGGAATAACTCCAGACGAACACACCTGGCCCATCACATTTTCGTATGCTGTAGGAAGCTACAGTTCCAAGAAGGGAATGAAAGCAGGCATGACATTCTCGGGAGGTTTTACACTGCAGAGGGCCATACTCTCAGAGATAGCTTATCTTGCCCTGGCCGGTATATTTATGTCTGCCTCCATAGATGGTATCAGTTATATCGTCGTGGGAATTGGAATGGCTTTTGCAGGCATCTACATTTCAAACAGGGGTCATGTTGCTCATTTCCACGGAATAGAGAAGAGGCTGTACAAAGTATTCGGAATACACACTCACAATGAAGAGCGTGAAGAAAAGGAGCTTACCCATATGTCAAATCCCGTTATAGATGACGAGGGAAAACCTCTCCCTCTAAAGCTGGCATTCGTGCACGGCCTGCTTGCAGGGTTCGGGTTTGGCGCTTTCGCACTAATAATTTACACTGTTCTCGCACCTTCCATGCCGTCAGTTTATCTGGGTTTCCTACCGGGGCTACTCTTCGGCCTAGGAACAATGACCATGCAGGTGATCCTTGGTGCGGGCTTCGGGGCCTGGTTGACCAGGAGCAAGAACCTTACCGCAAAAGGCCTTCATGTGGTTTCCAGTGGAATAACCAAATATGTGCTTACCTATGGAGGAGTGGCTTTCTTCTTTGCAGGAATTCTGATTCTTGCTTTCCCCGGCCTCAACAATATCAGTATATTGACAGGCATCAAGATACACAACCTCGATTCTCTGGGCTTAGGTTTCTTCATGGTGGTACTTGTTGTGGTCGTAATCGGTCTTCTGGGTTACCAGAAATCCATCAAAACTGCCCGCAAAATGGGGCTTGTGAAGATGAATGAAGAGAACCAGCAAACTTCAAAAACCTCTGACCAGGAAGTCTGAAATTACTGTAGTTGTGTTTAGTGCATCCGGCTGTTATTAGGCAGAGTTTGAGGCAATGTTTTGAATAATGGCATTATTGCCTCATTAAACTGACCGTGCCACGCATAATTAATTGAAAGGTTACTGGAAATGGCTACCGATACATTGCTTGGAGTTGCTCTCTCATTTGGTTCTGCACTATCATTCTCAGTTTCCAACATTTTAGTCAAGAAGGGTGCAATAAGCAGTTTTGTGCTGCCCTCTATTTTTCTTACCATGCTTGCCTCTGAAACAGCAGTTCTTTTTAGTTCGGTTATTACCGGGGAACTGTTCAGAATAGGAGATTTGAGCCCTATTGCCTTATTGGTTTACGCCCTCACAGGGATTGCAGGTTTTACTGTCGGGCGGACACTGAATTATTCCAGTATAGTTCGTGTGGGGCCCTCTACATCAGCCACAATCGTATCCTCAAGGACAATCTTTGCTCTGGTCTTTTCAATACTGCTTATTTCAGAAACTGTAACTGTGGTGGATGTTATAGGGGACATCATTGTCACGCTGGGTATTCTGGTTGTGAGCCTGGACAGGAGATCCCAGAGATCTTTCCCCATGGCGTATCTTCTTTATCCACTTGGTGCAGCAATAATGGTTGGCGTATCCGATGTACTGATCAGGTATGGTGGCCTGCTTGGCAACCTGCCTATTGACGGTACGCTTATTGCCTATTCCATCGGAATCGCTTCCTATATTCCTATGCAGGGGAAGAAACTGATTTCCGGAATTAGGTCCATACCTGCTGGAAGCACAAAGCTTCTTTTAACGGCGGGAACGACATCCGGGCTTGCCCAGATCCTTAGATACACAGGTCTGTCTTATGCACCTATATTCATCTCTGTGCCAATAATTGCACTGACTCCAGTTATAACTGTGGCTTTTTCTTATGTTTTTCTCAAGTCTGAAGGCATAGGGTTTAAGTTTGTTGCAGGGGTCCTTCTTTCCATACTGGGGATTTTCTTCCTCAACTTTGTCTAGTGTTTATGATATTTTAAACTGGATTACTCATTTTATTAAAATTTTTTAAACAAAATTTAGTAATGTAAAACCAAACTGGAAATTGTTTCAATTTAGTGAAAAAAGCGAAATATTTTTCATAGAGCATGGATTAGATGCCTGAGGTTCTTTGAATTGAGTACTCTTGAGGAAACAGATATTGCGAACTTAAACAAAACTACTACAAGGTTATCCTACGCTACATGGAGGGTGCAGAAAGGCTGGAATCCATTAACTGTAACGAAGACCCAAGATGAGTTCTTTACGGACACTGACGGTAAATCTTATCTAGATCTATCTGCACAACTTATGTGTTCCAATTTAGGTCACGGGAATAAGAATGTCATAAAGGCAATTTCAGACCAGATGCAGAAAGTGGATTATGTGAACCCCTCCTTTAATACTGAAATAAGGTCAGAATTGCTTAAGAACCTCGAGACAGTCGTTCCAGCTAACTTAAAGCGATACTTTTTCCCTCCATCAGGAACAGAGGCAAATGAGGCAGCTGTCAAGATAGCCAGGATGTACTTTCAATCCTCTGGTAAAAGGAAAATCATGTCTGCATACAATTCTTACCATGGGTCTACCCTGGCCAGTTCACAGATGACAGGGGATTTTCGCCGGACAGCCACAGAATCTGCAAACCCTGCGGATGGATTTGTTCATTTTTCCCCACCTTATTGTTACCGGTGCCCTTTTGGCCTGAAATACCCAGAATGTGGAATAGCATGTGCCGAGCAAGTAGACTACATAATAAAGAATGAAGGAAATATTGCTGCACTGATTCTGGAACCAGTAACCGGAACAAATGGAGTTATAATACCGCCCCCAGAATACTTGCCAAGAGTAAGAGAAATCACTGCAGAAAGGAATGTCTTGCTCATTGCAGACGAGGTAATGTCAGGGTGGGGAAGAACGGGAGAGTGGTTCGCAGTGAATAAATGGAAGGTTCTGCCAGATATAATGACAACTGCAAAAGGCATCACCGGAGCGTATTTGCCCCTTGGGATGACAGCTACAACCGAGGAAATTGCCAGTTATTTTCAGGACAACTATTTTGGCCATGGGCACACTTATGAGTCACATCCAGTCTCAATGGCAGCAGCTGTAGCAGCTATAGGTGAATATAAGAGGCTGAATTTAATTGATAGGTCCAGAGAACTAGGAAAGACACTCGCAAATAGATTGCAGGAAATCAAAGAAAAACACAGATCTGTGGGAGATGTGCGAAGCATTGGGCTCTTTGGAGCGATTGAACTTGTAAAGGATAAGGA
>JBJKQJ010000160.1:0-11393 GCA_046705445.1 Thermoplasmataceae archaeon | reverse complement strand
TTTCTGCACTCATATCGGTTCGATGTGTTCTGGCCAAGCACTACTTCCCTCCGGTTATCATACTGCCATCCAGGGAGAAACCCTAGTTCACAGAGGACCTGAAACCCATTGCAGACACCAATGACAGGTTTACCTGATTCCACAAATTTCCTGAGGTCATTCAGAGATGAATGTGCAATTCTATTTGCAAAAATGACGCCGGCCCGGATATAATCTCCTGCTGAAAAGCCTCCAGGCAAAAAGATAGAGGAAAAATCCTCAAGGTTGACTTTTCTCTTTTGGAGTTCATTTACGTGAACATAACGAGGGTTAAGGCCCACTCTTTTGAAAGACTGGTAAGCCTCATGCTCATTATTCGTACCGTCCATACGGATAATGGCTACGTCTCGCGTCACGTCTGTTTCCGTCTACTGACCGCCTCTTCTTTCCTTAGCCTTGGGTCTCAGACCTGTATAACCGCACTTTCTGCATTTTGTAGCGTTCGGTGAATTTCTTGCATCACATCTCATGCAAATTTTCTTGTTAAGTCTTCTTTCAACTGCTTCTGGAAATGCCATTGTATATCTACCGTTACCTTAATTGAATAACAGCGCAAGTATTGGTATTGACTATAAGAACCTACTCATATTAGCCTTGGGACTATTACTTGCCACAAAAGCAGAATTAGAACTATTGTGCTTGCAAGGTTCATCAGCGATTTCCTTACCCTTTCCTCCTTCAGGAAACCGAACCTTCTGTTATTGCTGAGTATGATAAGAGAGTCCCTGAAAAACTGCCCGCCGTCAAATATGAGGAAGGGAAGTGCATTTGTTATGCCAAGTAGGAAATCTATCCAGAAAAGCCAGTATGCCATATTCAAAATTCCCCAGAAGAGGGGGGCAGAAAATGGTACTGTGAAGAGGGAAGCCAGACCTGCGGGAACAGGATACAGGTAAAGGAAAGGCAGGGCTATGAAAGCAAGTCCGCCAGACCATGGCTGGGTAAATACAGACTGGCCCGAAAGAAGGGACTGGAGAGAGGTAAGGTTGGATCCAAGGGCACCGGAATATGTAACAGTGACCCCAAGGAAGCTCTGATTCTTGAAGGTAGGATTATTCTCAGACGGGTAATAATGTGCGTAATAGTCATACTTGGACATAGTTGTGACGTTTACAGTCCTGGCAGTTCCGTGGAGCGTTCCAGAGACAAGGGAATACTGTTCAGTGACAACAGTTACATTGCTCCCGGGAATTGTGGCATCCAGGATATTCTCTAATGTTTTGTCATTATAGATGAGTTGGCCGTTTACAGATATTATGACTTCGCCAGCCAAAATACCAAAATCTGCTGCAGGAGTTCCAGGGGTTGTCGCATCAACAGTAATGCCTGCGGGTATTTCGTAAGTGCTGACAGTCTTACCGTTGTATACAGAAACATTGTAAAAATGCCCGGGGATCAGTTGTGAATCGAGCATCAAATTACTTATGGAGTTTCCCGAATAGTTTCCAAAGGAAATTATTTCCTGCCCAGTTGAGATGTAGTTTGCAGCCGGCGAACCATCAGTCAGATACTGGACATATTCTCCATTGTGTGTTGGAACAGCGGATGGGACGAGTACGAGTGAAATTAAAATGAGGGTAACAATGGCGATCACTATGTTTATGCCCGGTCCGGAAGCTATTAGTCTTCTACGATGGACTGGATCGGCCTTTTCAACTTCTTCATCATCTGGCTCAACAAAGGCGCCGATAGGGATGATGAAAAAAAGGGCACCCACGGATTTTACCTTGATGTCATGTTTTCGGGCCACAATTCCGTGGAACATCTCATGAATTACCACTGCAACAATGAGTGCAACCGATCCATAGCCTATTGGTATGGCCGGATTAATTCCAGGAAAAGCTACAAGGAGGTTAAGAGAAGGAGCGCTAGAAGGGGCAATTAACATTGAGAGGTACGCACCGTAAATCAGCATAATCATGGCAAGTATGGCGCTGACTATGACAATTGCAACTGAGACTTTGCCAAACATTATTCCTGGAAACCTTTTTGCAAACCTGTCAAGTATTTTCCTGTTCTTGGTCAGCTTTACCATCAGGAATGGCCCATAAGCCTGAAAATTTCTTGTTTTGGACAGTCTTGGGGCAAAGTATAAAATTGCCATTATCCACAGAAAAATAATTACTATGACGAGTTCAAGTGTCCAATTCACTTATGGGTTAGAACTTACTCTACTAAATATTTACACCCTTATCTAACACATTCGGTGAACGTTGAATCTGATGCACAAAAATATTAACAAATGCCGATATAGAATTTTCTTCTACAAAAAAATTTTATAGGTATGTTGCACATTGTTATCCATGAAAGTAACAATATCTCACATTAAAGCTGATATTGGAAGCCTACCCGGACATACAACTGTATATGCTCCAGTGGTAGACGAAGTCAAAAAGTATGTTGAGGAACACGGGTCCTCATTTCTGTCCGATTTCCACGTTTCAAGCGTTGGAGATGACATACAGATTACCATGATACATAACAAGGGAACGGACAGCCCTGAAGTCCATGAGCTTGCCTGGAATGCATTCAAGGCTGGAACAGACCTGGCCAGGAAGGTTGGGTTGTATGGCGCAGGCCAGGATCTGTTGAAAGATTCATTTTCTGGAAACATAAAGGGAATGGGACCCGGTGTAGCAGAAATGGAGATTACGCCCAGAAAGTCTGAACCTTTTATTGTCTACATGATGGATAAGACCGAGCCAGGAGCTTTTAACTATCCAATTTTTAAAATGTTTGCCGACCCTTACAATACTCCAGGGCTGGTCATCGATGCCAACATGCATGACGGATTCATTTTTGAGGTATGGGATATTGTTGAGGCAAAGAGAATATTCCTTTCAGCTCCCGAAAATATGTACGACATAATGGGAATGATTGGCTCAAAGGGCAGATACGTTATTAAGAAAGTTCACACAAAGCCAAATCACGAAAAGTTGCCTGACGAGAATGTTGCTGTGATAACAACAGATAAACTTTCCTTCATAGCAGGTGAGTATGTCGGCAAGGATGATCCAGCTGGTATAGTAAGAATACAGTCTGGACTCCCAGCTTCAGGAGAATCCCTTGAAGCATTTTCACACCCTTATCTGGTTTCCGGATGGATGAGAGGATCATTTAACGGCCCACTTATGCCTGTAAGCATAAAGGATGCCAAGATGACAAGATTTGACGGCCCCCCAAGGGTGGCTGCCCTTGGATTTGTTCTAAAGGACGGAAAGCTTGCTGGACCAGTGGACATGTTTGACGATCCTGCATTCGACGGTGCAAGAAGAACAGCCATTAAAGTGGTAGACTATCTTAGAAGAATGGGGCCATTTGAACCTCACAGGGTGCCAGAGGAAGATATGGAATACACTACACTACCCAGGGTACTGGAAAAATTCAAAGGACAGTTTGAACCAGTGCACGAAGCATCCAAGAAGAAGGAAGTCAAGGTATCCACTAGGGATATCGACTAATCTTCTTCTCCCTTCTTTCTTTTATTACATTTCTTATATCGTAGTAGAAAATATTGTCATAGGGGCAAGCCTCAATGCAAGATCCTGCCCCTACACATTTTGAACTTTTGAAAAATCCCTGTTTTATAAATTGGCCGGGAAGGTCTCCTAACCCAACCTCACAAGCAGAGACACAATCTTTTGTTGGGCAAGTCACGCATGTGTCAGGACTCTTGACTTTAAGTTTAAAGATTCCGATTCTGCTGAAGAAGCCAACAAAGGTACCTGTTGTGCACCAGCCATATCTTCTGCAGGGACTCATGCCCACGAACGGGATGGCTATAAAGAAAAGGTACCAGAGGAAATTCCATATGAAAAAGGAAAAGAAGACTATGGGATCTATGCCGTAAAGGGTGAAGTTAGAAGAGCCTGACGCACTCTTGAAAGATAAGTATGAGAAAAGTATCATGAATATCCAGGATGAGGAAATATAAGGGTAGATGGCTCCTCTATACTTGCTGCCTATATTCTTCCTGCTTAATTTAGATCCATAATTGTATGATATCATGCTCTGGCCCAGACTGCCGCCATACATTACCGCAGAAGGGCATAGAGTGCTGCAGTAGCTCCTCCTTCCGAAAAGGATTGCTAGAACAGCATATAGGGCGTAGCTGCCAATCAGGGCAGAAATGACCACTGGGTACATCGCACCTAATGCACCGGCATTCGCCCAGATGGGCAGTATGGAATAGTAACTTTCTGGTCCGAAGTTAGGCCAGAAAACAGTGTAGAGTGAGAAAGCAATAAGCGCCAGAATGAGGTTGACCCTTTTTTCTTTCCATTGGAGCTTTCTCATTCGGAACACTACAAGGGCCCCCATTTCCACTCCCATCACTGTGAGAAAAACATAAGAATTGGCAATGGCACCTATAATATATGTTATATCTAAAGCAATAGCTGCCGGGGAATAACTTGTCACACCTCCCAATGAAGATGAAAATGCTGTAAAAGCTGCAAATCCTGTAACTTTGGAAGGGTGGGCCAGGTACAACAAGGCGCCGGATACAAATAGCTCAGAAACAAAAGAAAGTGACAAAACGGCAAAAAGGAATCTGGGATGTTTTGCCCAGCCCTCCTTCTTTCCCTTCTCCTCTCTGTTTAAGGCCTCATAAAAGTAGAACACCATGCCGGAGATCATACCCAGGGCGTAAAGTAGCCAGGAAATGTAGAATGGGCGGCTGAATATTTCTCCGAAGAATATTCCTGCAGACATTATTGCGAATATTAAGAAAAGGCATTCCAGTCTCCTCATTTCCAGAACACTTCAAGTATTCCTTCTGTTTGCGATCGATTCAAAGAGGATGATCATAAAAACAACCATGGCCGCTGTGAAACATACTGCGAAAATTGTGAAAAAATGGGTTTCCTGGAACATGGACGGGGTAAATGCAGCCATTGCAATTAACGAACCGAACAGAATTCTTTTGAATACAGGCTCCCTGAAATACAGAAGAATGAAGAGCATTTCAGCAACCATTGGTATTACAAACAGGAAACTGTTAATTCCAGAGGTAAAGAACCCAAGAATTCCAGAAGTACCTGAGAGGGTTAGTCTTTCCGCGGGTGAGTATGCAATTGTGAAAAGAAAAGTCCCCATGGAAATTTCATTCCATGCAAAAAGCAGAGCAAACCCAAGAGCCATTTTCCCAGTAAGTCTCGTCACATTGTGCTGTGTGGATACCCAAAGGAGGTAGACTATGGCTATGGTCATGGCAAACATTGCCACATTGACAGCCACTATAGTGTTGAAAAATCCTTTAGGTGTTACAACGTAGTAATTCAGGGAATTCAACATACTCCCCATCATGGATAGGATCAGAACCATGTAGGCAAGTTTCCTCATGTTAAAGTCATCAGAATTCTTGCGCAAATATGCTAGAGTGTATGCAATAAAGGATGTCATAATGAGGACAACTGCTATTACTGCTATCTGGTTCTGCATGCCTACGGATAACTGCGGTCTATAAAACAGTTAAAGTGTCGCCCCATTGTGGTGCAATGAAGTATTATAGCAAGTTATTCTAAAATTCTCGTCAATTAGCTGATTTTTTAAAGATATAATCCTAATATGTGAGGTTTGACAAAACTTGGTAAATTATCAAGGAACCAATATTTTTGGGACTTAGATGAAAGACTTCAAAAAAAATTTAAATAAGGTCTTTCAATCCAATCCCATGGAAGAAAAGGGTAGACTGATAGTCAGCTTTTTAGTAATCTCAGTGGTAATCGGTTTTGCCGCTTATTTCTTGATCGGCTACTTATCAACCATGTTTTTCTACGGTTATCCCGGGGTAGCTGAGGCACAGGCATCAGACCCTGCCATGTCAGTGGGCATAGCGGCGACTGCTTTTACTACTCTGTTTCTGATGTACCCAGTAATTAAGTACGGTGATCGAAGTGCAACAGGAGATGATTTCAGGTGAACAGTAAGGAAAAGTACGAATTGCTCTATGCTCTCGTGGTAGTAGTAATTCTTGTGGCTCTTGCTGTAGTGAATTTCTCTTATATTACAAACCATGAACCTAATGTGGCCCAACCTCTGAACAATTCAGAAGTGCCTGCAGGTTCTACAATAATTAATGTTTCGGGGTATCAGTGGGCATGGACCTTTACCTACGGCAATGGAACCAGTTCAACAGATTACCTGTATGTGACTGCAAACCACACTTACACACTGCAGGTAACTTCTAAAGATGTGATACATGATCTACTAATCCCGAGTCTCGGCGTCCAGGTATATGCGGTTCCCGGACATCCAAATCAGGTTACATTTGAACCCACAAAAGCAGGCCAGTACATTTTTGAATGTGTTGAATACTGTGGTCAGGATCATTACCTGATGAGAGGATACATGGAGGTTTCACCATAATGTCTGCAACCTCACTCCTTATCACTTCATCTGTGGTGGCTTCACTGGCTGGAATCCTGATTCTTGCACTTTATTACCTGGTGTCATCCAAGTCTGAATCAATGAGCATAACAGCTAAGGAAGAAGGGTACGAAGACAGCAACGCTTACTGGAGAGAACAGTTGTATGGCAAGCCCCGTCCTCTTACCTGGTCTATTTTCTCGTATGATGATGCCAAAAGCATAGGTCTGCGTTACATTGTTACTTCAGTTCTGTTTCTGTTCATTGCAGGTGCCTTCGGCGTACTTATGAGGGTAAGCCTTTTCGATCCAAATCCCACGATTATATTGCCAATAATTTACAACATACTCATGACGCAGCACGCAACCCTCATGATTTACATGTTTGCCTTAGGAGCTGCCCTCGGCTTTGGATATTATCTTCTACCTGCCCAGCTAAGGCTGAAAAGAGACAGCATGGGCCACTGGTCATCCATTGCCTACTGGCTTTGGGTACTTGGGGGTGCACTTTTCATAGTATCCCGATCAAGCATGAGATGGTACATGTATCCGCCACTTTCACTTCAATTGCAACCTTTTGGAGCAGGTTCTTACAACTGGCTTGCCATAATAGCAATGGAGCTCATCTTCATCGGCGTTTCACTGGCCAGTGCAGTAATTCTAAAGGTTATATTCATCGACAGGGCTGACGAAATTCCACTGGCAAAGATGCCAGTGTTTGCATGGTCAATAGTTTTTACACTCATCATGCTGCTTTCATCGGACGGACCGTTAATGGTGGGCCTTGGTATGCTTTTCTATGATTTCTTCAATCCAGTATTCTTCACGGGAACTGGAAGCACACCGCTGACCTTCGCAGTATTATTCTGGTTCTGGGGACACCCAATTGTGTACATTGCTGTAATGCCTTATTTCGGTTTGATGTATGATATAATCACGAGGTTTACAAGAACTCCTGTTTACAGTTATTTCTCGGGTGTTTTTTCCCTGGGTCTGCTCATGATACTAAGTGAACTAGTCTGGGGTCACCACCTCTTAAATTCAGGACTCGGAATAGACTGGGTCCTTTTCTTCACAACCACATCTTTCCTCGTAGTTATCCCCTCGGCTCTGACAATCTACAACATGATAGGTACAATGTGGTATGCTGAAAAGATAAGGCTCACCACTCCAATGCTGTTTGTAATAAATGCAATCTTTGACTTTGTGGTCGGTGGAGTAATCGGTGAAATGCTGGCTAACCAGTCCGTCAACGAAATTGCACATGGAACTTACTTTGTAACCGGGCACTTCCATTTCATATTCGTCGGTCTCACACTGGGCGTTACAATGGCTACATTCTACCTGTTGTTCCCAACTTTCTCCAATGGGAGAGTTTACGACGAGCGCCTTGCAAAATGGCACTTCTATATCACGGCCTTTGGGTCATTCCTGATGTCCATATCATGGGTGATTGGCGGTTTCCTTGGAATGCCTAGGTCTGTTGCAGGATATTTTGCACAGTTTCAGCCATACCAGGACAGTGCCATTATAGGTGGAGTAATCATTGGAATAGGACAGCTTGTGTTCCTTTACAATATAGCCAAGAGCTGGCTTGCACAGCCTTCGACAGAACCATATAATATCCTTGAATACAGGACAGAAACAAATCAGGAAATCGGGGGAGGAGAGTAATGAGTTCAAATAAAGGAGGCGTGGCTTTCGTTGTAATAATTATCTTGCTTGTTTCAGCTTCTTTTGCTTACATTCTTACGAGCCCTACTGGTGGTGGCTTCCAGCCTTCCAAATCAGCTCCAAAATACACACAATATTTCAATCTGGGGGCAGATGCAGCGGGCTGGCAACTTAACAACAATGCAAGTATCAAGAACCCTGTCCTTAATGTGGGAGCGGATACCAAGGTGTATTTCAATATAACAGAAGTTGACGGTGCACCCCATAATCTCTATCTTGCGTATGATGGGGCTTATTCTTCATCCCTCTTCGCAAAACTTGTGTCAGCTCAGACTTCAAATCCCAAATCTATAGAGGGGAGCTCTAATTACCAGGTCCTCTCTGTTTCCCAGATAACACAGACCATTGGGCATAAGAGTCAGGGAGACTTTGTATTCGGCAGTGCAAGCAATTATGCAGGAATTTACACCTATTGGTGCTCAATCCACTATGAGACAATGGTAGGTCTGCTCATCGTAAATGCTACTGCCAGTACCAGCAGCACTGTGTTAGTGCCCCTAAATGCACCAGCAGCTCCGGCCCCTCAGGCCAACATGCCCATAACATATGTTGCATCTTCTTTTAATGGGGTGCTCGCCTTGAACAGTGTAGATACGGTTGAGTAACTTGAATGGTAAGGAATTTGCCAAGCTCTCAAAAATTGAGATAACTTTCCTGGTGGATCTTGTTGCTGTAGCCGGGTTTCTTTCTAACCCCTTATTTTCTTCTAAACTTGGACTGATCCTGCCTCTACTGGCCGCAGGAACCCTTGGTTCGATGTCTGCTGCCATTTTCAATAATATTTATGACATGGACATCGACGGTGCCATGAAGAGAACAAGCTACAGGACTAATTTTGTCAACACTTCTTCATACAGGAAGATATTCACTTATGGCACGCTGATGCTTGTGGCCTCAATGGCGATATCTTATTTTCTGATCAATTTCCTTACAATGCTATTCATCTTCCTTGGATTCCTCAGTTACGTTTTCCTTTATACCATATTCCTCAAGAGAAGGACAACCTGGAACATTGTTATCGGAGGCATAGCTGGAAGCTTTCCAGCCTTTGCAGGATGGGCAACAGTCTCAAACTCGGTTTCACTCACTTCTCTTTTCATTGCCTTTCTTGTGTTTCTCTGGACGCCAACACACTTCTGGTCCCTGGCTACCGGCAATGCTGAAGATTATGAGAAAGCAAATGTCCCAATGCTTCCCGCCGTTGTGGGGATACCGAAGAGTTCCAGTTACATCTTACTTAACACAGTTATTCTGGTGGGTTACTCTCTGATGCCACTTGCAATCAAACAGATACATGTTGGGCCGGCATATTTTATAATGGCAATTCTGCTTGGAGCGGTAATGGTGTACTACTCAGTACTCCCTATGAAGAGCAATTTTTCAAAACAATCCTTCAAAAAGGCTTTTCATTTCTCTAATTATTATCTGCTAATCCTGTTGATCGCTATATGTCTGGTGAATTTGATACATTAGGCAGCTTCAGAATCTTCTCCACATTTCTCAGGTACTTAGGATTTCTCGCGTTCAGCATTGGCATAGAGGTTGGTACCTTTTCTGGCATCATAGTGGTTGGCAGCAACATAAGAATAGGATTCTATTCCATCTTTGTAATCATTTTTATTCTTCTGACTTCGGCAGTAATTATCGGAAATACAAAAGCAAAGGTTCTACTCTCATCTCTGCTCATAATTTTTTACTTATTTCTTCTGGCGCTTTCTTTTCCTTATTTCAGGTTAACTCTGTTTTTCCTGATTCCATTAATAATAGAACTTAGGGATTTCAGCAGCAATTTTCACTTTAGGTCTGCATATGGGTTACAGCTTCTCGCTATTGGGGTTGCCATTTTCGTAATGCTGCTCATATCTGGCCTCATTCGGATATTTCCCTCCACACAGAGCCTTGGAATCCTGGTCGCTTCGATATCTGATGATGTGACCCCAGGTGGAACACCCCTTCTGTTTCTAGGAGGGATGGTTTTCTTCACTAATTATGTTGTTTTTTCAATTAGCCTCCAGGCTCTTTTGCTGTTTTCAGCACTCAGTTATCTTCTCGTGGAAAACTATTTCCTAATAATTAGATTTGTAAGGGGAAATTCAAGAAGCGTCATAAGTGGCCAGATATCAGGGGCTCTCACAGTTTTAAGTTGCCAGTGTGAAAGCATAACAGCTGCATTTCCGTCCATAGTATCACTCATACTTTCAGCCATTGTTCTACCTCTCATCCTTGAGAGTATTGTGCTGGTTTTCCTCACAAATTATCTCCTCAGAAATATGTACTTGAAGGAAAGGAGAGTTGGATTCTTCGACAGGATATATCCAGTTGAAAAAGGGTCGAGAATAATCCTACCTGCATCCGTTCTTATTATTGGGCTGCCTCTGCTTGAAACGTTTGGAGTCTATTTGCAATGGCAAACGAACCTCTACTTCTTCGGTTCAATGAATTTCCTAATGCTGTTAGCCGGTATTTTTGCCGGTTTCCTGCTGGAGAAAGCACAGGTCCTCAAGCCTAAGTTTTCAGGAACCAGATTACCGGTATTTCTTGTACTGGTTTCTTCCATAGTCATGCTGGTCTGGTTTTATCCGGAAATAACACGGCTTACAGTGGATAACGGGGTTGTATTTGCAATGATGACCATAGTGAGTTTTGCCGGTGGCATACTTTCTGGTATAGCTTATATTGGATCCGGCGGAGAAGGCAGACGCCTTTTTCTGGAATTTCTGGCAATGATGTTCACAATGTTTGCTATTGTCGTCTTTTACGTTTCCATCCTTTTCGGCTATTCCATCTGGAACACTTTTGGTTTAACAGAACAGATAATATTCAGCATAGCGGTGTGGGTTTTCTCACTTCCATTCATGTGGTTCGCAACAAATATCGCCCTCAACAGTTCGGTAAGAAGCGTAGGAGCGTATACGAATGCGGAATAGGATCCCACTCATAATTGCAGCTATAATAGAGCCTGCAATTTTTGCACTCTTTTATTCGATCCAGCTCGGAGTTGTGTATTTCTATCTCTACATTTCGGTTACGCCGCTTCTTTTTTTCCTTGCTTCATACTATGTTGAGGATATACGAAACGAAATCTACAAAGTCCTTCTCCACAAAGACTCCATAGTTTTCTTTTCTGTCATAGCCATATTTCTATTCCTTTATGCTGCCACAAACAACGGACCTCTGTATGTTTTCGAGACAGCTTATTATCCTGTATTCTTAGAAGAATTCAATTTCAGGTTCATTGTGATGGTGCTGCTC
>JBJKQJ010000159.1:0-4890 GCA_046705445.1 Thermoplasmataceae archaeon | reverse complement strand
AAATTAAACAACACAGTGTCTTCCTGTTCCACATGCAAGAGGCTGGTGCGCTTCAGGGAAGAAGTTCTCAGCAACTCTGCGAAATACAGGGATGAAAAATTCTGGCGGAAACCTGTAACGGGGTTCGGCGATACCAATGCCAGGTTAATGGTGGTGGGGCTCGCTCCTGCAGCTTCCGGGGCAAACAGAACTGGAAGGGTATTCACTGGAGACAAAAGCTCCGAGATTTTGGTATCTGCATTTTATGTAAATGGGCTCTCCAATCAACCAAGATCAGATAACCGGAATGACGGGCTGAAGTATAATGACATGTATCTTACCCTTGCTGTTAGATGTGTCCCACCTGATAATCTGCCAACCAGGGAGGAGATAAACAACTGCATGCCATACCTCGAGGCTGAATTTTCCCTTCTTGCCAATTTGAGGAGCATAGTTGCGCTTGGTACAGTTGCATTCAATTCCATCAAAGCCGTTCTGCAAAAACAGGGCTATAAAGTCAATGGTCTCAAATTCAGCCATGGTTCTTTCTATGAATTTGGGCAACTCAGGATATACTGCTGCTACCATCCAAGCCCAAGGAACATAAACACTGGACGGACTTCACTCGAGGATATAACCATGGTAATAAAGGAAGCTAGGGATTACTCGTTTTCCTGAATGGCACCTTGAAGCATGTCTTCAATAAAATTTTCAAGTAGAATAATCCTGCTTTCAAAGTCAAATATATCTGAAAGGGAGAAACCTGGCGAGAAACCTATGGTGAAGACCGTATTCTCAACTTCTGCCCTCAAGACTCCAGGCCCTCTAGAGTTCCTGTAGAGGATAATTTCATTCTCTTTGTCTATACACTGGTCGTAGAGGCCATCACCAGCCCTGACATCATAAAATGCGTTTTTTAAGTTAATTCCCTTGCTGGTAGATTCTATCCAGATGTTTCTTTGAAACCCATTTTCCTGGAGAATAAGGATGCGATGTTTATACTGTCCCAGATTCAGGTAACCTATGCCGCTTGCCTCCATCCTGTGGTTTGGAATAGTGTACTCCAGTTGTGGAGTTTTCAACCATTTAAGGCGGCTGACACGTTGATCCTCGAACCAGTCGCTCTCATGCCCATTAGAAAAATAAGACCTTTCTGGAAACTGCATTTGTTCAATTCTCTCTTTTCTGGAATACGACCTCATCAAATCTCCAGCAATGACCATGAATTCTTCTATCGATGCCGGGAGATTGCACTCAATTTCAATCTGGGTTCCCCTGTGGTAGCCTGATACAGAATCGCGATTATGGTAATTCTTTCCGTAAAAAAAATCAGTGCCCTGAATATTAAAATCAAGAATTTTAGAATAGGAGCTGGAAAAATCCTTAAGTAATGATTTTGGAAACCCCGTGAAAAACCAGTCCATGAAAAATTCCTTTACACGATATTCCTTACCTCCCTTATTAATTACAAACCTGACTGTAGGCCACTTTTCTCCGTATTTTCTGACAGTCAGGCTACTGAACTCTAATTCCATTGGTCTGAGGACTGTGAATGGAAATTCCGTAAGAGGTAGACCAGAAAAATCTGGATATGCTTCAATCACTGGATTTCACCCGGAACAGGTCTTTCACCGTTATAAAGTCAGAACTCCCACATAAGTAATTCCTTGCTTTAAGCATATTCTTCCTTCCGAAGACTTTCTCAACTTCCTCAAGAGGGAAATTCATGCGGTAAGAATTCCGTTTGACGAATTTTGAGTAGATAAAACTCCTCACTTCACTGTGCCTCAATTCGTCAAGAGAGCGTGAAAAACTGCCATTCTGCAAAAACTCCAACTTCAATTGCCTAAGTTTACCGGCCGCATAAAAGAGGAAACCATTGTCGTACTCAATTACGGTTACATTACTCAACAAATCGCCATTTTTAAGATTAAGGTTCTGAGACTCTGAGAGACGCTCAAGGATTCTGTTAAAGAGGTCAGAGGAATGGCCGGGAGGCGTAATAAAAACAAGCGGCTTGCCGGAATAGTCCAACAATTTCTTCCATATCCTGCTGAAGTTGACAAGATCGGAGACTTCCACCTCGACAAAAAAAGTCCTTGCATTGTGCGAAAAATAGAGATCAGGATATATGCCCTCAACTGAGACATTTCTGTCCGGCTGTATGGATTTCAGCTGCAGAAATTTCTGGAACTCCACTACGAGGAACTCGTGCAGGTCCGAATGTTGTACAAGTCTGGTTTCTTTCCCAATATATGCCCCGTATTTCTCAACATTTCTTTGCCTCACCTGGGAAAATAATTTGTCATCTGCCATTTGTTCATCAAATTCTGGCACAAAGGACAGCGGTCCAGATATTCCCTCAGTGTTCTGTGACCAGAGAACAGATCTATGAACAGGTTGGGATTTCAGGACACTGGAAAGTTTCTTTGCCAAATCTCCGGAAAAGAAATTGTATGAAATAGTCTCTGCATCCTTTTCCAAAAGGCTGAAATTGATTACATTAGATACATTTCCTCTGAGTGTTTCTGAAAGTTCCTTCATTTCAGTGCCGAGAAACTGGGTTGCCATAATAATGCGCAATCCGAATTTTCGCCCTTCCCTCAAGAGCCGGTCAAGAATCCCCGTTGGCACAAGTTGGGCCTCATCAAATATAATGTAAAGTGACGCCTGGTCTTTCTTACCAAACCTGCCAAGCCATATCTTGAGAAGTATGAGAACAGTAATGATCTTGTAGGTTTCTTCCGGTACACTATCCCTCCAAATTTCGGGAACAACAATCGTTCCAGGATTGCCCAGAACGGATGTAAGATTTATTGTATCCTGCCTTGAGGAGATGAGGTTTCTAATGCCCTGGTTTGTCAATAGTGGCAGAAGTTTGTTCACGGAACTGCTGACGTACTGGTTCCATCCTCTCCAGTCAGAAATCTGCATCTTAAGGAACGATTTAAGCTGCGGGTCCTCAAGGCTTGAAATGAATCTCCGCATTTTTCCTGAGTCGGTGAGCAATTCAAGAAGGTCACCCAGATTGGCGTTTTCCCTAGATCTTATGATTTCCGAAAGTATTGATGTGAAAACCACCTCAAGTCGAGGTCCCCAGGTTCCTTGAGAAAATACACCTTCATTTGTGAAAGCATCCTTTACCCATCCAGCGGATAGTTCGGATAGGCTGCCTCCCCCCGAGTTGTTGATGGCGTTCAGCTGTATTGCACTGCGGTTTCCCTCTGCATCAATGCTCATAGGAGAAACAATTACAGATTGCTCAGGAAACATGGTGACAGCAGTTTTCCCAAGTTTTCCATGTGGATCAAATAATACAACAGAGCCATTTCCTGATGAAACTACGCTTCTCAATATCTGCAACAGCAGATTTGATTTACCAGTGCCTGTCTTTCCAAGAATCAGGAGATGCCTCTCAAGCCAGTCTGGATCGATGGAAACAGGTTTTCCTGATACGGATCTGCCAAGCATAATGCCTTTCCCGTTTACCAGTCTCTGTGGCGATACAGATATGACGGCGTCGTGTCTGTACATTTTATGACGGCCTAATCTTCTGTTATTCCGTGTTTCAGAGTACCGATACCGTCTACCGTTATCTCAACAGAATCGCCAGGCTCCAGGAACTTCTTGGTGGTATGCAGGGCAACACCTGAAGGAGTTCCTGTTGTAATGATGTCCCCTGGAACAAGTGTCATTACCTGGGAAAGCCTTGAAACCAGTTTTGAAATTCCAAATATCATGTCATCCGTTGAACCTGATTGTTTAACCTCCCCATTCACCACAGTTTCGATGGTGGTTGGAAATCCCTTAAACTCATCCTTTGGAGTGATCCAGGGCCCAATTGGCAATGCAGTATCTGCATTCTTTCCCATCACCCAATCCTTTCCGTATGGTTGGGTTCCACTGTTCTGGTACCCTCTAAGGCTGATATCGTCGACTATGGTATATCCGAATATATGGTCTAGGGCTTCGGATTCACTGATGTATTTCCCTTTACTACCAATGACAATCCCTATCTCGCCTTCATAATCCAGCTGAGTCACACCCCTAGGCCTAATCACATTGCCTTTGTGAGGCAGCATTGCATGCTGGAACTTACAGAAAAAATAAGGTTCTTTCAATTCCGGCATAGAGGTCTCAACAGAATGGCTCTTGAAGTTGACAGCGGGAAGTAGAATCTTTTCAGGCCTCACAGGAACGCCATAAGTCTGGGGTTTTCCTGTTTCAGCTATGTCCATTCCTTCAACGCTGTCCCAAATTTTCATAGCTTCCAATGTACTGAGAGGTTCTTCAGATTTGTTCACGAAAGTGTAAAATCTTCTGTTTTTCTGGAGCAGTACTTTTTCCCTGCCGTTGACAATTCCAGTAAGCAGATTCATGGGGGGATATTCCTTTTAGAAATATCTGAATGTCGATCTGTCAAGGACGTCTACAAAATCATGGGCAATCTTCTCGTCCACATCAGGTGAGATTTCAATATAATCCCAGTTTATGGTCACAGTTGAGTCTCCGTTCGCATCCAGACCCTTCACGTTGAAAGTAACGTACTTGATTCTGTCTCTTTCATCATCCTCCGGGAATCTCTTAACCAATTCTCCGGCCTCAGAATCCGGTCCTTCAAGAATGAAGCATGATTCAAATCTGATTTTAAAACGATCAACCAGAATCTCTGGAATTTTCTTAATGCTGAAAAGACCTGTAAGATAGGTGACCAGATCTGAGTAGTCTTCCCCAGTAAGTTGCATTCAACCATGAATGACGGCATAATATGAAATTTTTATTAATTTAGCAGAAAACCCAATTAATAAGATTTAGAATTAAACTAATCCCAGATTAAGAAGACGTAACTTTCTAATTCCATCGTGGAATACAAGTGCAGATTCAGATGTAGGACTGCAGCAAGATTAAACG
>JBJKQJ010000158.1:0-5882 GCA_046705445.1 Thermoplasmataceae archaeon | reverse complement strand
CCTATTGTTACTAAATTTACGTGTGGTTTCTGCTGTGCCATTTATTTTCACCTAATCTTTTACCTAGATATTCTTTTCGCATATAAGGGCTTTAATCATCTTAATGCCCTTAAGGCTCTACCGGAATACTTTGGTGCATATATAGACTTTTTCAAGAAAGGGCGATCCACATAAAATGGTTTAAATTACTGGTTCAGACTAATAAATACCAGCCGGCAGCTTTATTTATTGAAACTGATCGTAACCAATATTTAGTTCGTGCTATTATTTCAGAACCGTGACTTTAGAAAATGTTTACGTTATACCACACGGTGATGAGATCATCGACCAGCCAAATCTTCAAAGTACTGAACTTTTTGATGAGATAAAGAAGGTTACATCTGGAGACGGATCTGACACACTTCTGTTGATTAGCCCTCACGGACTGAGGTTGAGCAAGTCCATCGGGATTCTGAACACTGAATACTTGTCGGCAGACCTTCAGCTCAAATCAAGGAAACTCACTGGTGAATTCCAAACTGACAGGTCACTTGTCAATGCAATACTCAAAAATTCTCCGCATACACAGGCCATCTCCTTCATTACTTCTTCTGGCCCATTATCGCGATTCACACTTGACTTCGGATCTGTTATACCTCTTTATTTCTTCAACCAGAAGAACTTAGTTGCCATTGGCCAACCCAGAATATGGGACTCGGAAATGCTCCAGGGCTTTGGTCGTACACTGGCAAGGGTAGTGAGTGATTTGCCTCAGAAAGTTTCAATCATTATAAGTGCAGATCAGGCCCACGCACACAACGCTGTAGGGCCATATGGATACTCGGAGAAAAGTGCAGTTTACGAAACAATGATAGAAAATTGTTTCAGGGATTCTGATTTTAATCCACTAACGAAATTGACAGAAGAATTCGTGGAAGAAGCAAAACCTGACAGCTTCTGGAATATGCTCATATTAAAAGGCATAATGGACGAAACTGGTTTGAAATCCGTCCTGGACTACCATTACGTTGAGATATACTTTGGAATGCTGCTTGGGCATCTGGAAAAGCCGTAATCATAATGCAGTATTGGAGTTTCAAATCTAAATTCCTCTTTCCTGCAATTGTAGCTCTATTGCAATCCCCTGTAAAAATAACAAACAAACATTATATACAACAGAAAAATTTCATAATGATGAACACAGACATGAAAATCATGCTTTTAATCACAGTTATATCAGTCGTTACTGCAGCTTTTGGTTTCTCAGTAATAATAAACCCATTCTGATTGCTGTCTGTGGAATAAACATTTTAAGAACTCGGATATAGCTACTGGAGACGGCAGCCAATGAATTTCCTTGACCAGTTGAAAAATCTTAGCTCACAGGTAACCTACAGAACTAATCTAGGTGATATTTCCCCATTCAAGAACATAGTCATTTCAGGAATGGGTGGATCCGGCATTGCAGGTGCTATTTTTTCAGAGATATATGATAAAGTTCCAGTACAGGTTGTTTCAGACTATACACTCCCCAAATACGCCGACCGTGACACGCTCTTCATAGGCATCAGCTATTCTGGGAATACGGAAGAAACATTGCAGGTGTCCAGTGAGGCTATCAAGAGAGGGTGCCAGATAAAGCTTATCACTTCCGGAGGAAAACTCTCAGAACTGGATGGCCATGTTGTAAAAATCCCGGGTGGCTTGCAACCCCGTTCTGCCATTGGGTATCTCCTGAAACCTTTTCTCAGTTCTTTTCTAATGAAAGATGAAGCAGTCTATCAAAACATTTCAAAACTATTGGCAGAAATGGACCGGGATAATGAAGAAGAGCGTATACTAGCAGAGGAGATTGTCAAATCCTCCCAGATACCAGTGGTCTATGGACATTACCCTTACAGATGGCTTGCCTACCGTTGGAAGACACAGTTTAACGAAAATTCCAAGTTGCTATCCTACTCAGCCTATTTCCCGGAACTGAACCATAACGAAACTGTCCCCCTAAGGGGAACCTACGGCAAGGAGCATTTCCGTTTCCTGACCTTTGGTGATGCAACTTCCAGAATAACCAGCAGGATATCAATTACTTCTGAGCTCACAAAAACCGACTTTACAAAGATAAATGTAAAGGGTGAAACCCTTCTTGAGAAGCTGTTCTACCTTATACACTTCGGAGATTACCTTTCATACCACATTGCCCTGAAGAGAGGTATCGATCCTGAGGATGTTTCTGTAATCACGGAGCTCAAGAACAGGCTGGAAAAGGCTTAAGCATTCAGTTTGAACTTTCACACACCAGAAATAATGGAGGTGGTTCCAGGAGGAAGGAGTGAATCAATTTCATCTCTTTCGACCCCCATCTTTTTGGATATCTTCTGTGCCACAACTGTACGCTTTTCATCCCCTGGTGCAATGATTACTAGGTCTCTGCCATCAGATTCCTCTAGAACGGGCCTTACCATTGGCTTTGGTTCTCCTTTGTATTCAGTGATTCCTATACCAAGCCTCAGAGGGAGATCGAAGAGGTAGTTCCTCTTCCCCCTAACAATCCAGGAACCCGTTGAAACAAATTCACCTGATTCCGGAGTCTTGCTTACTTGAGAAGGATATACCCAGTAAGCTGCACCGGTGGTGATACCCGCGGGCCATGCTCTGGAGAAGGAAACTGCAAAGGCACAGGCTTCTTTTATTGTAGATTCTGTGGGGGCTTCACTTCCTTCAACCTTTATGATTGTACTGGGTGCGCCGTACACATCTGCGTGGACGTAAAGATCCTTATCCTTTAGATGTCTCTTGACAATCCTTTCATTACTCTTGGCATCTTTTCCAGAAATCACCAGGAATCCTTCAGAAGAAATGAACCAGTGGTATATTTCAAACCATTCCTTCTTGCTCTTTTTCTTTGTTACCTTTTCCTCTGTAATCGTCTTGGACTTGGTATCTTCAATTGCCCTGTGGGCTCCCTCAATCTTCGATTTGAAATCCTTGGATTTCTGATAATTATTGTTTGCATTCTGGCCCGCTGTGAGGTTCAGATCCAGTTTAATCCTGGTTTCATCAACTTCAAGTTCAATTTCCTTTGTGGCTGAGTCGTAACCAGTAACAGGAATGCCATCGAATTCTTTCAGTTCACCGAGATTCTGTGAATCTTTCATTTTCCTGAGTTTTTTCAGCATTGAGTCATAGTGCTGCAGGCTGGACATTATAATGTTGCCTCTAGTGAAGGAAACCTCCTTTTGTCTCTCAAACTCCTCTATGCTCTTAGTCATTGAATCGATTCTGCGTGTTATGGCGTCCTTTCCCTCTTCAGATGGATAATGGTCCTGGACGTACTCCAGAAGGCCCTGATTAAAGTCCCCATACTGCTTGTCCGGGGTTTCACGCAGATGCAACATTTTTACTGGTGTGAGTAGGTTTTCCTTCTCATAGTAATAGGCAGCGTTTTCTTTTGTTTCCTTTAGAAGAACACCGATTCCATCCCTGATTTTTTGAAGGTGATTACCTGCATCCCTGGCGGGCAGGTCTTTGTCCAAACTGATTCTGAACAGGACCTCCTCCGCCATGTCGCCTCCAAGGTTGAGCCTTGTGGCAAGAGTCTGCACAATGGATGCCTTGCTGGCCGCAAGAATTTCCAGGAATGCTGAATCATCCAGTTCAAGCGGGTTATTTGCTGAAGGCGGCATGTATGGCTCCCCCTTCAGTATTTTTCTATTCCTCCATTCTCTTTGATCCGAGGCAAATTCAATCTTGTGTTCATTGGTGATGATGAAGTTGCCTTCCCTGAACATTTCAAGTATAATTTCTTGACCTGTGTGCAGTGTGAGTTTGACTACACGATCGAAATTGATCTGTTCTGCTGCCACTATCCTCCTTTCTGAAAGAGATTTCCTCAGCAGCATGGAGAGCGGGGTGGCTGCCTCGGGCCTTTCAGCATCGTAAAACAGGAGACCTTTTCTCAGCGAGATTACCAGATAATTCTTGCCAACGTTTGAACCGTATAGCTGGAATAGAAAGTCTGTCTCTGCTATCTGGTAGACTTTCTTAATGAAGCATCCCACGATCTTCTCTCTGTAATTTTCCAGGAAAGAGTAGAAGTCCAGGGAAGATGGCTTTGGATTCATCTAACACCTAATTTCTTCCTTATATATGATAAATTTCAGGATGCAATAGTTATTTACAGAGGACACGATTTCAAAAAACAACAGGAGATGACTGAGAAATGAATTTTGATGGAACTTTTGAAGTGAATGCAAGCAAAGACAAAGTCTTTGACACCATTATGGACCCAAACGAGATTTCTGGATGCATACCGGGATTCAAATCCCTTAATGTAACATCTCCGGATGAATATTCAGTTGTAGTGAAAGTGGGCCTCGCTTTTATTAAAGGAGAATTCAACATAAAATTCAAGGTTGTGGAGAGAGAGCCGGGAGTCCATGCCAAACTTACCGGAAACGGAATGGGAATGGGTGGAACACTGGATCTTGAAGCAATCATGGATCTTGCAGAGGATTCCGGAAAGACCAAAATGGACTGGAAAGCCGATGCCAAGGTCGGGGGCAAACTGGGTGCAATGGGGCAGAGGATTATCGGTGGCCAGGCTCAGAAGATCATAAAGGAAATGTTTACCTGCCTGGAAAACAAACTTTCCTCTTCATAAATTTTTATTTACATGCCTTTCAAATTTCTAAAAGACCTGGCAAATGCATTTTCACTACGTGTTGCAAGGGGATCTTCCGGTTCAGAGGGGAAGATCCTTATGCTTTTTGACACTGAAATTTCCGGCAAAAATGAAAATCTGTTGGAAAATTTTCTTAAAATTTCAAATGAAGTATACCTGGTTTCACCTGTGGGAGATCTTAAGGATGAGGAGATAAGGGAATCACTGGGTGAAATTTCCTCAATATGTGGTGAAGGTTTTTTCCTCATTGTTACTGGAAGGTTTTCGCCTTTCATAATAGAATCCTACCATAATTTCAGAAGTGCGTCAAAGGTGATTTTTATAAACCCGACCTTCAGAAATGATATTGCGACGAAAATGTCTTCGTTCGTGAGCCCATCGCTTGTGGTGACAGCAACCCCTGGAAACCTTGATCATGACCCTGATGCAGTGAAATATCACGACCTTATTTCCGGTTCCCAGATACAGTATGTTCGTGGTGTTTCAGGAAACCCACTATTCCACAAATTCACGCAATCATTTAATTCCATACAGAGATTTCTTCTGGATGACTAGTCCTGTTCTTCGAACCAAACTGCAGGTCAGATATGGAGACTTGGATACACTTGGGCATGTCAACAATGCTGTATACCTGACCTATTTTGAACTTGGAAGGGTATTGTTTTTCAGAAAACATCTAAAAGCGTTCGATGAGAAGAAAGTAAGTTTTGTCATAGCAAGAATAGAAATTGATTTCAAAAAGTCAATAACTATGGATCAGGATGTATATCTTGAGACTTCAATTGAATCTGTGGGCAATACCAGTTTCACATTCGCACACAGAATAATCGATGAGGGAGGACCCCAGATATACTCAACTGGAAAAGTCATTGCTGTTTCAATCGATGGCGAAAGAAGACCAGTAAGAGTGCCAGAGGAATTAAGGAATCTTTCCACTCAATAATCTTTTTACACCGGTGTCGTAATTTGCGGCAACCAGCCAAGCGAGGCCGGCAGAAACACACTTATGAGGTAAAGGCCCAGATGGATTGAGGCGGGAATATAGAAGTTTCTCCTGAAATAGTAGATAAAACCATACAGAACTGCCATTGAAAAGTTATCGAACAAGAAGAGTTCCATGAAAACTCCAGGAAATCCTGATGGGTAAAAGATTAGGAAACTGGAGTAAAAGAGAGCATATAGCAGGGCCTGTAAGACGACAGACTGCCCTATTGTGAATTTT
>JBJKQJ010000157.1:0-10815 GCA_046705445.1 Thermoplasmataceae archaeon | reverse complement strand
TTACCTGTTGTATCAATTGATGTTTAATACTTAACAATTTTGTGTTTTGATACTGTTGCTAAACTGATTCTGGTGTTCCGTTATAAATCCAAACCAAAATATCCATAAAAGACTATATAATTAATTTGAATAAAGAGAGACCATTTCAAATTCTCTTTTGTTTATTCCTGTTGCTTACCTACCTTTATCAACGGGAAAGTTTAATTTCACGAACCTGAAGGGGGGTTGTTACGTCCCAAGAGAGGCAAGTATCTGAAACTTTTAGTGACCTACTTTGAACCTCTCGCCATCATGGTTCCTTCTTTGCTGGGCATTGCCCATAAATGCAAAAACCAAATGTAACCTACACCCCTTCAGACAACAAATATACGAGAAACCTGAATGGATTACTTCTTTTTATCCAGCCCAAAGAATCCTGCCCCAAGCCTTGGGATAAATGCATTTCTCAAAGATTCGAAAATCAGCTGTGATCGTTGTAATTTTCCATCGGTAAATTCTCCGACAACGCCTCCATTGTTGCCTATATTCTCTTTTTTGTATAACGCGTGAAAAGCTGCTGATTCGTCAAGTCCATCTTTCATAAGGGAAATTATATTTTCTGGAAGTTCGAAGCCACTGCTGGTTCCAACAGTGAGTCTGGAGTACCTGTCCGCCACAACGCAAACATGCTTTTCAAGGAATTTGCCATTGACCGAGTTTCTCCATACCCCTGATTCTATCCCGACTCCGTAATCTCTGTCTGAAAGAGCTTCCATGGCCCTCCTGGTTGCATATTTTGTAGTGTCCTCACCAAATGGTTGATCTGTTTCCAGGGCGTAATCAGAAAATTGTTCCAGCCGGTAATTTTTCATCAAATTCCTAAAATAGACATCAGATGAATTTATCTTTAGAGAATTCCTAGTACTTATTCCAATCCTGATTGGTTTAATTCTTGAACCTGAAGGCCTAACCTCTCCTTCAATAATCCTTGTTGAACTCAGAGGAAAGAGGTCTTCTGCAAGCACAATTGGAACAGAAATGATTCTCAATCCCTCCAGTCCATTCTCTTTTCGCTTCTTGTTTATTCTTTCTGCAACATGAACTGTCTCCTCTGAAACCACTATCACACCGTAATCGGGATTTGTTTCAGTGTTTCCTGCAGGTGCCCCAAGTGGAAGAATATCAAAATCTGATCCAAACTTTGACATATACCTCTGAAGGGATTTCTTTCTCCTGTTGTAGTTGTATCCTCTGTAAGCTTTGTTGTGTTTCAGATACTCATCTGTGGAAAGGCCCACTATGACTCTGTTGCCCGTATCAAAGGCAGCCTTAATCATTAGCTTATGCCCCTTATGAAGTCTGGAAAAGGTGCCACCGAGAACCGTTATCATGAATAATAAGTGAAACCACTGTGAACATAAAGAATTATTGAATCCTTGTAGCAGCGGCTAAAAATTAAATGGAATCCTAGCTGGATTCCACGAGTTCTACCTTGTTGGCTACAATAGAACCAAGTTTCTGTATACCCTCTATAATCTGGTCATCTTCAGAAAATGTGAAATTGAGCCTCATGCTGTTAGGTTGAATTCTTCTTGGGGAGAAAGCATTACCACTGACATATGCAACGCCACCTTTGACGGCATCCATCAGCATTTCAGAAGTGTTTATTTTGTCATCGACAGTGGCCCACAGGAACATACCTCCGTCTGGCTTGGACCACGTTGATCCTTCTGGAAAATACTCTCCAAGGGATTTCAGCATTATGTCTCTCTTCTTCCTGTAAAGCTCAATTGTCTTTGGAATCTGTCTCTTAATAATTCCTCTTTTGAGGTACTGCCATGCGACGTACTGTGAGAACGAGCTTGATGACAGATCGACTGCCTGTTTCAGGAGATTAACCTTTGAAATGAACTCCTCGGGGCCTATTGTATAACCCATCCTCAGTCCAGGGCACATCACTTTAGAGAAAGTTCCCAGATAGATGACTTTCGAGCTGTCCTTCATAGCACTGAGCATAGGGTGCCTTTTTCCAGAATATCTCAATTCACCATATGGGTTATCCTCGACAAGTGGTATTTCGTATGTATTAGAGATCTCTATGAGATGCTTACGGCGCTCCAAGCTCATGGTGATGCCAGTTGGATTCTGGAAGGTCGGAATTACATAAATGAACTTTGGTTTACGGCCCTCGGAAACTAGTTTCTTGATCTCAGTCTCCGCAAGATCAGTCTTCATTCCATCTTCATCCATCGGGATGGAGTGCATATCTGCTTTGTTCGCATCAAAGGCTGAAATTGCGCCAACATAAGTTGGCTCCTCTGTGATTATAGGATCGCCAGGATTGAGAAATATTTTCCCAAGCTCATATAGTCCCTGCTGGGAACCGGAAGTTACAATTAACTGCTGTTCTGAAGCTTTGAATTTCTCTGTTTCCTCTACCATCTTCAGAATCTCAGCTTTCAATTCTGGAAGCCCACCCGTATTTCCGTACTGAAGAGCTAGATTTCCGTAGTCAGTAAGTACATCGTTCATAATTTCCCGGATATCTCCCATAGGGAAGGTCAGCGGATTAGGCATGCCCCCGCCGAAGGAGATGAAATTCTTGGCGGATGCGTACTTCAAGAGTTCACGGATTTCTGATGGTTTTATATTCTTTAATGAGTCGGAAAATCTTAGCTCCATTGATATCATTTTACGATCTGTAAAAAGTTTATAAACATGATGAGGCACTGTGTAACACGGGAAAGCACAATAGAGCTTTTTTATGAGCCTATAAATGTTTCCCTTCATATGTAACAAAGGTGTTTTATAGTCACATAAATAATTATTCCAAAGGTGAATTAAATGGTCTTTGTAGACGATCTAGCAATAGAATTGTTCGCAATGTCACTTGTGGGGGTCGTTTCGATATATATGACAGGAGCAGCCTTCATTAATTACAGAAAAAATGGAACTAAAGATATTGAAGAAGTCCTCAAGCCAGGGGTATTTCCGCTTGGTTTGCTCGGTTCATTCATTTTTATAATGGGCCTTTTTGGGGAAATAGCTTGGCCTCTTCCAGGCAGTTACAATATCTTGTTTGGTGATCCTTTCATCCTGCTTGGAGTAGTGATTCTTTCAATTGCAGTGGCACTTGGATTGAAACAGAAGCTTCAGTATGTTGGTGTAATGGCTTTCTTTGCAGGTATAATTGCCGTATACTACGGTTATCATGCATATATGCAGGGAATGACAAATGAGCCACTTGCCATGTTTGGCATGTATATAGCCTTTGGACTCACTGGAGTCTTTACTTACCCGGCTACGCTGATATACGATCTGTTCCCATCCAGAAAGGGCGAACCCTCGGGTCTCTGGACTTTGCTTTTAGTAGTATTCTGGATCGGTCTGATTGTGTCCGCATTCCTTTCAGCATTCATTGCACTATCAGCGGTACCACAACACCTTATCAGTGCACCATAATTTCCCAATTTTTTTATTTTATTTTTTCTTCAAAAATGCTACGAAATTAGTAATTATACTGTGTAAATGAATGATTTTTCGTGTACGCATCGCAAATATTTAGCAAAAACTATAAGAAAAAGCTCCTAATCAAATGGTTAGATATGCATGGATCGTGTCATTTGGAAAATCAGTGTAGCCGGAATTAGTGGTTCTGGCAAGACTTCATTGATCTCTAGAATTGTTTATGATAATGATGGATCCAGCGGACCGGTAAAGGTGCTTTTCAGAAAGAGGCTCAGTCTTGAGTACAGGAATAGCAGGGTAATTTCCGACCTGCTACTGCAGGAGATAAATGATGACGCGGATGCAGAGAGAATGCTCCCCAGTTCAAATTTAATTATTGTAACTGCTGACATACTATCCAGAGATGGCCTTGAGTACGCTTCAGATGTAATCAGATTTTCAAAAAATTTCGAGAAAAAACCTCCTGTAATTCTTGTTGGGACAAAAACTGACCTGCGTTATGAGGCTGAGCTCTGGAGTGGGGATTTCGAAAGACTTGCCAAGAAACTGGATGTTTCTTACTTCCTGGTATCTTCCAAAACAGGCGACGGTACCAATGAATTACTGGATCATCTAGTACACCTTCTGTTAGAGAGATTTTATGCAAAAAAACAGACCCTCTGACCGAGCAATATGCCAGGACTTAGTTTTTACCATTTTGCAGAATAGGGGTCCAAGCTTTCTTCTTAACAAATACAAACTCGGAAGGATCCAGGGAGGTGTACTCATTTTAAACTCTTTTGAGTGCCTCTACCTTGTTCTGAAAGGCAAAATCGCAGCGGAAAACAAGCTTTACAACAGACTGGACAGGCTCCTGGAAAAGTTTGGAATTTTAGACCAGTTTCTTGATATATTCATTGTTTACAACATTCTAAAAAACAGGGGTTTCTATGTGAAGATGGAAGAGAACTCTCTTTTTTACAGGCGAACTCCGAGAGTAGACTATAGGGGCCCTGTACGGGTCATAAGAGAATCTGAGACCATTGAATTCAGTGAGATGATAAAGAATGGCTCCTGCGTATACGCTGCACTGGATGACGACAATGATGTCACTATTTTCATCTCAGAACTTTGGGATGAGAGAGGAAACAATATAACTGGATTTGAGCGTCAACCAGAGGTGACAAGGTTGAATTCATCTTATGCTGTAAATAGCCAGGATGTCCCTGAATGGTTCGGCACTGCCTTTGGGGAAATGAAACTCTTGAACAGGCTGGAGGCAGGATTCATTGCATGGAAAGAGCCATTGCATCAGGTGGAAGATGAGGTGCAGGCCGTTTTCAATGATCTTGTAGATAGACACTTTATTGTTAAAACGGGTTTCAAGTACGGTGCCAATTTCAGGATCTATGCCATGACTATTGAGGAGCATGCTGATTATCTGGTCCACTTCGTTGAGAGGAAAGAGCAGTGGTACAAGATTAGCCGTGCAGTAAGGGTCGCCCAAGGCGTAAGAAAAGAAATGGTTTTTTCCGGGATCTATGGAAGCGGCCCGGCTTATGTAAAATTAAGAAGGGTCAGGGACCCTTTCAGTTCAGAAAATTAGATTTGTGCTTCGAAGTCGTCAATTGTATAGTTGAAGTCTGAGGCGTTTGTTATTGTTCCCCTGTTCTTTTGAATCTCTCTTGCCAGCAACCAGTATATGACTGCAAGCGATCTTCTTCCCTTATTGTTGGTGGGGATCACAACGTCCACATAATCAGTCTTGTTATTTGCGTCACAAAGTGCGATTATTGGTATGCCGACTTTCTTGGCCTCTTTCATTACCTGAGTATCAGCAAGGGGGTCAGTGACCAGAATAACCTTGGCTTCTCTATAGCTTTCAAGCTGGGGGTTTGTAAGCGTTCCAGGTATGAATCTGCCTACTATGGACTCAGATCCAACGATTTCCGAGAACTTTGCCACAGGTTTGAATGCGTACTGCCTCTGTGCTGCAACAAGAATTTCAGATGGTTTGAACCTTGCCAGCATCTTGCCTGCTGTAATGAGCATCCTGTTGGTTTTCTTTATGTCCAGGATGTATAGCCCGTCATTTCTAATCTTGAATATGTACTCCTGCATATCCTTGGACTTTACCTGTGTACCTATGTGCACACCGGATTTCTGGTATTCTTCCTCTGAAAGTAAAAGCTCCTCTTCTGTCATGCTATCACTATGATGGTTCTTATCCCAATGGCTAATCCATATATTTAATTACCTGATTCAAGAGTTATTCCCATTCTATAGTAGCAGGAGGCTTACTGCTTATATCGTAAACGACCCTGTTGATTTCCCCTATATTATTTGTAATTTCAGAGGAAAGGTTGTCGAGGAATTCCCATGAAGGTTTTGTAAATGTGCCGCTCATGGCATCAGTGGTGTCAATCATTCTTATTGCGACAGTATAGCCATATGTTCTCCTGTCACCGTGTATTCCTGTAGATTTTACGGGGAGAAGGACTGCAAAATACTGCCATGGCCTATTGTCCGGATCCGGGTACTCCTCTCTGACACTTCGCTCTACTATTTCTGTAACTTTTCTCAATAGATCTGCCTTCTCTCTTGTTACTTCGCCTATTATTCTCACAGCCAATCCAGGGCCCGGGAAGGGCTGAATATCCGCTGGGAGTTCAAGATGCCTTGAAATTGTTCTTATTTCATCCTTGTAGAGATCCCTGAGAGGTTCCAGAAGCTTGAGATTCATCTTTTCCGGGAGTCCGCCAACATTATGGTGGCTTTTTATAACGTCCCTCACTGAGCCTCCACTTTCTATCCAGTCCGGAGCTATTGTCCCCTGAAGGAGGGTGCCAGCACCATATTCCTTTGCAATTTCTTCGAAAACTTCGATAAAGGTCCTACCGATAATCTTTCTCTTAGCTTCTGGTTCGGTAGTGCCCTCAAGAGCGCTGAAGAATCTGTCAGAGGCATCTAAAATTCGGTAATTAAGCGAATAATCCTGAAATAATTTCTCCACATTCCTTGCCTCGTCCAGTCTTATTAGGCCAGTGTCTATGAATACTGTCAGTATCCTTTCGCCAGCCGCCATGTTTGATATTACTGCAAGAAGTGTGCTGTCCTGCCCCCCAGAACAAGCGAGAATTCCTTTTCCTTCGAGATTGGTTGCAATCACCTTTTTAGCTTCCTGAATGAATTTTTCAGCGTTTACCATTGGGAACAACTGGAAATGCCAATTGCTCTTAATAGGTTATAGGTGGGCATGAAGTCCCCATATTATCCTTTCAAAGCAAGGCATTTCTTGTATTGCCCAAATTGTTTAGTGTTGAAGGAAAACTGGAACTTCAGAGGGTTTGGTGAATAGGAAATCTGGACGGGCATCATTAAGAATATTGTGAATGCCCTCTCCCCAGGATGCACCTCCAGAAAGCATTCCAGCTGATTTAGATGCAGTTATGTCACTGACCTGGTCTCCGATGTAAATGCATAAGTCTGCCCTTACATTGATCTGCCGGGAAGCCATTAGGAGAGGTTCAGGTTCGGGTTTGTGCAATATGGTGTCCTCCTGGCCGATAACAGTTTCAAAATAACCTTCAATTGAGAGCCTTTTAAGATCTCCTGCAATGAGATTTCTTTCCCTGGAAGATGCTATCGCCATTTTAAAACCTCTTTCATGAAGAATTGAGAGCATTTCCCTTATGTCAGGATATATAGGAAGGGCTGGATTGACTGCTCTCCAGTTGTCAACTATTTCCTGATAAACTTTTTCGTGGTCTCTGGGCAGCCACTTCTTGAAGGCTGTTTTCCAGACCCGTCCTTTAATGCTGCTAAGTTCTTCCCTGCTAATTTCCCTTCCAAGATATTTGGATATTATTGGTACAGCGAGGTCAAAGGTTATTCTTTCACTGTCAACAAGGGTCCCATCAAAGTCAAAAATAATGGCTTCAGGTTTACTGTGGACACCCAAGATGTCAGGTAATTGTTAATAAAATTAAAAACTATTCCATTATTTTGCGCTAAAATATTGAGGCGCCTGAAAAATCAGGTCTTCATTATTGCGCCAAGGAAAACAAGGAGTCCCAGCACGGCTCCAATCAATGCTGCAACCACATACAGGATTGTACCCTCAATAACGTTTGTCAAAAGACCAACGGAAGGCATGCTGTAATGTGTTACAAGAACCACGAGTACTCCTACAACTATGCCGAGGACCAGGAGAGCTACTCCAACGGCCCTGCTCTTTCCGCTGCCGAAATAGGCAGTCAAAACCCCAAGCACAAACAGAGATAGTGCAAGCAGTGCAAGTACTACAAAAAGAAAAACTGTCCAAGTAAATACTAGATCTATAGTCATTAGTTCGTACACCTCATAGTTTAATTCCGGTAAGAGTCTTAGTGTCTATAACTCCCTCAATTGTTCTTATCTGTTCGATGACGATTTTCCCCAGTTCGCTATAATCCTTTGCGTCCAACTTTACGATCAAATCATATTCACCGAACAATGGATGAATTTCCACAACATAATTTACCTTCGAGATTTTGTTGTACACCTCGTGTTCCTTCCCAGGTACTGTGCTCACCAAGATAAATGCGACAGACAATCTTTCACCCTGTAGCTTTAAGCTTTATATGATTTATAAATCTTTTCTGCGCATTTTTCCTAGGTATTTTCATTTATTTCCCAAGAAGTGGTTATAATTCCCTGATTCTGTCTGGTAGCTCAGCAACTTTTACTTCCTGCTGGGTCCCCTTAGAAAGGTCTCTGATTGTAACATTTCCAGAATCTATTTCGTTCCTGCCAAGAATAAGGGCATATCTGTAGCCGAGAGCTACAGCACTCTTAAGTTGGGCCGAAAGGCTTCTTCTAGAAATGTCTGTTGAAGAAATAAAGCCTGCATTTCTTACAGTTGTAGAAATTGAAAGTGCTTCCTTTCTGACATCCGAAGAGGCCACACAGACATAGAAGCTACCCGGGAGAGTTGATGACTCCCACTTTCCTTCTCGCCTCAACAGAAGTTCCAGTACCACATCCCCCATACCGAATCCCACTGCCGGGATATCCTGATCGGACATCAGGCCAGATAAATTGTTATACCTGCCACCGCCAAGAATCGATCTGAACTCTCCCTTGCTGTCAAATACCTCGAACACGATGCCAGTGTAGTAGGAAAGACCACGCACAACTGAAAAATCAAAATGAATATCCGATTTAGTAAACTGTGAAACTAGTTCGAGTGTTTCGGAAGCCCTTTCTATTGTGTCCTTGAGCTCATCGTTGACCTCTACTATTTCGCCTATCTTCTGCTTTAATTCACTTCCTTTAACAGCTGTTCCCACCAGTGACAATACTTTGTTTGCAGAGTCTTTGTTAACCCCATTCTGGTGAAGTTGTTCTAGAAACTCATCTCTTGATATTTTCCGGAACTTGTCTATTACAGAAAAGACTGGAATTGCATCAACAACTCCAAGAGTGTGCAGTATAGCTTCCATTAATTTTCTGTCATTTACCCGCACACTGAAAGAATTTGAAAGACCCAGTCTGTCTAGTATTGAGGCTGCAAGGCCAATAATTTCAGCATCAGCTTCTGGTGTGTCTGGACCGAAAATATCTGCATTGAACTGGATGTGTTCCCTCACCCTTCCCGCCTGTGGTTCCTCATATCTCCATATCTTAGGCATAGAGAACCATTTAACAGGCCTTGGGAGATCCTTTCTTGCGGTAAGCATCCTGACCACAGAAGGTGTGGCTTCCGGAACCATTGTTACCTCTCTCCCACCCTTATCAGTAAATGAAAATGTCTGTGAAACCAGTTCTTCCCCAGATTTCAATCTGTAAAGATCAAGGGATTCCAAGGATGGAATTTCAATATGTCTGAAACCGAAGGATTTTGCAACATCCTGTGCAACGTCGAGTGAAGAAAACTTTGGTTCTGCATCCTCCGGGTAGAGGTCTCGGAATCCTCTGAGTCTTTCAATGGTCATGATAGGGGATAATTGCTATAGCATATATATTTGAGAGCAAGATTCCAGAGAATTGGTCTGACATTATCCTACAAGGGATCAATCTTCAGCAATGGCGCTATTTTAGCGGCTAGCAAAGGATTTAAATATCATTATGTATATATTTTTTATATTGAACCAGAAGCGGGCAGTCCTAGTTTATGAGAACTTGCGAAAGGCAGGATTCAGTAAAAATCGCGCTAAAATACTGGCTTTGCTGGAGCAAAAACCTGACCTGAGCATGGCTGACATAACGCTTACACTGGGTATCAGTAATTCAAGAGCATCTGAGGGACTGAAGTTTCTCCTTAGGGAGGGCTATCTTCAGAGAATGGAAGTCAAATATATTATCGGAAGAGGTCGGACAAAGCACATTTACAGGCTGAAGATGAAAATAGACGACATTATAGCTGATGCCAAGAGCAGAGTTGCAGTGATTATTTCATACGAAAATAACATTGACCCGTGAACCCCTATTTTCTAGGTTCATTTTCAAGGACCTATATTAATTATAAATAAGTCTTAATTACTAATACTTGATTTACTTTTCATGGATAGAGAATATTACATAGACTCACTGAAGAAATCAAACTTTAAAATAACCCCGCAGAGACTCTGTATCATAGATTATGTCAGGAAAAACACTCCTGGACATTTCACCGCTGAAGAGATATTCAGTTCAGTGAGGACTGATGAGCCCACCATCACTCTCGCAACCGTTTACAATATCCTTAAGGCACTCCAGACTGCCAGAACGATAAAATCTTTCGAGATAAACGGGACAACCTGGTTTGAGACGAATACCGATTTCCATGGCAACTTTGTGTGCAGTGAATGCGGGAAGATATCAGACGTCGATCTTGACCACGTTAGCCTGCTTTCAAAGGTTGAAACTTCAGGTTATCATGTGGAAGAGGCGAATTTGCTGCTAAAGGGTCTATGCAATAGCTGCCGTGGAAAAGTTCACAACTGAAATTGCCCTTCTTCAACGGTCCTGAGAACGTTCAGGAACTGTATATTTTCCTTGGGGTCGTGCACTCTTATAATATCCACTCCCTTTGATGCAAGAAATGCCGTGACGGCAAGAGTGCCCGGCAATCTTCCCTGAGTCTCCTCGCCGGTGATTTTACCGATGAAGCTTTTTCGGGAAGCCCCCACAAGTACCTTATACCCAACGAAAAAACTTGATATCTCAGAAATTAACTCAAGATTTCCCTGGAAATCCTTTGAGAATCCTATGCCGGGATCAATAATTATGTCCTCACTTTTTATTCCGCCTTTCTCCAGCCTTTCTGCACTCTCCATAAGGAAAGAGAGGACTTCGGGGACAACATCAACGTAATTAGTAAGCGACTGCATATTGGACGGTTTACCTCTCATGTGCATGGATATGCAT
>JBJKQJ010000156.1:0-3254 GCA_046705445.1 Thermoplasmataceae archaeon | reverse complement strand
TGAATTAACCTGATAATAATTATACTCTCCCTATAGACTTCTGTTTTTTCAAAAAAGAGGGATATTGGGTGGTTATGGCTATTGGCCTTAACGGTGAGCCTGTTGCCCCCTTGAACTTCAGTGGAAGCCCTATGAACAGGAACTCGTATACCTTGTCCCTGGACAGCTCTTCCAGGAAAATGTTCTCAATTATGTAAATTCCTTTCTTTGCGAGCAGTATCAGGTGGCCGGGCAGTTTCGACTTTGTCTCAGGATCTGGATTCTTTGGAACATCCCAGGCTATGTTATCAGCCCCAACAGCAAAAACCTTGTCTTGCAAGTAATTACTGACTTCTTTTGAAATACCAGCAGCTTTCAAGTACTTGTCCTGTTCATTCCAGTATTTTCCATACCCAGTTCTTACTAGGACAACATCTTCTTTTCCAAAACTGATACCTTCTTTTTCTACTGCAGTTTTGAACTCATCTAATGTAATCTCATGATCCTCGTCCAATGGGTCTTTGACGAATGCGGCCACATCTATCAAGACACCCTTCCTGACCATGGTTGGTAGATCCTCTGCTCCGTGTTTAGTATACCCCCAAGGCGTTTCCACCTCTGGTGTTACTTTTGTACCATCAAAAAAAGTAAGATCAGATGCCTGATGGCATATAGCATCTATATGAGTACCAGACTGGTCTGTCATTATAATTAGACCAGAGGAACTCGTTCTAGGTCCAGTCTTATCTGGTATGTAGTAGTTCTCGTGTTGCCTGTAAAGGAAGTAATTCAAGCCAGGCTTTACAGGATCGAATGCTGGCATTCCTGGGTACCTCAAGTGTTCGAGATCATACACTTTATTACCCGAACCCCCTACTTTTAACAAATCTTCAATACTCATGCTTTTCCAACCTCCGGATATTATTTATTGTTTCCCCTGTGATTTATTCTCAAGCTTCGATGAAGCTTTAATCTCTATTGCCATGTAATCGGAATCAGGGGATGCTGCTGCCGTATGTGCCATCCCTCTTGGAATGTAGAGCATCTCGCCTGCATTTAATTGGTATTCTCCATTCTCGGTCTTCCAGGTCGCCTGCCCCTTGACGCAGATAATAACCTCATCAAAGTCCATGTTCCTGTGCCAGAAGGGCATTACAGCCCTTCTCTTTGAAAGTTCTATGCTCACACCGTCCCCCACAAGAAGTTTCATTGGGGGACCGTCAGGCTTCTCCATGTTTGGGGGGTTGAGTGTTCCGTACTTTATGACTTCCGATTTTGAGTCTATTTTGAATGCTTCGGGTTCTTTTGCTCTTTCGAACAAAACGTTGACTCCCTTTGAAGTCAGTTTTTCCTTTACTGTGTCAGACAATGTTATTCACCGAGTCGAAATCATGTTTTATCTAAAATTATTTACGTATGCGATCTTCGTAGGAGTGCAATGAAAGAGTAACGTTTCTGGAGTGTTATGTTGGAAAAAATTGAAGGGAAATGATCGGTCGTGTCAGGATATCATGAAATTCCAAAAAGGAATTCAATAACTTCCCTGGAGAATGCCTCTGGATTCGAAATGCTGGGTATGTGGTCTGCATCTTTAATGAAGACCAGTTTCGAGGATTTCATGTGTCTATGGATTTCCCGATCTACTTCAATCATTCCTTTGCAGTCCTCTTCCCCAACTAACACCAACGCAGGCATTTTCAGCATATCAAGCCTCTTGAAGGCAGGTGGTTCCGGGGACTTCTGGAACCTATCACCATCCTCATCTTCAGAATTCACGTTTTCTTCTGCCACGGCAAGCACCCAATCCCTCTGTTCTCCTGAGATCTTGTGTGTCCAGTAGTCCACATCAATTGAAGCTGCTCCTCTGAAATCGCCCTTTTTCCTGAAGTCCAGGTATTTCTCTTCAAGTGTTCCAAGATCACCCCACAGCTCAATTTCATCGCCCTCGATATTAACGCCTCTAACTCCTGAATCCACAAGTATGAGGGCAGAAACGCGATCAGGATATTCGACAGCGAAATCAAGCGCTATCCTTCCACCGTTGGATACTCCCAGTATTGTTGCCTTACCTATCTTCAGGTGGTCAAGAAGAGCCTTGAGATCTAAAAAGTCGGAATACTCTTCCCTTGCCTTACTTGATTTTCCAAATCCGCGAACATCGTCCCTGATTAACCTGCGGCCTTTTCCTAGCGTTTCCATCTGATTGTCCCACATGCGACTGTCCAGGTAGCCGGCGTGAATAAGAACCAGGGGGGCTCCGGATCCTGCGTCCTCATAGTATAATCTGGCATTTTTAACCTCAACAAAACCAGTGCTCATCTATTCCCATGGAATTTCCGATATATTACTCATCTGTTCCTGCAGGAACGCCATTTACAACACCTCCCAGAAAAACAAAAGAAAAAAATTTGAACCAAAGCAGGTTCTCCAAAGGCAATGAAAAACATCGACGTACACTCTCACATGTTGCATTCTTCTTCTATAGACCAGTTGGGAGGGGATATAAACCAGATTGAGAACAGTCCTCTTTACAGCATAAACGTACTGGGAAAGAAAGTGGCTCCGATGCCCAAGGGATTTTTTGACACCGCTGAAAGAATAAAGGAAATAGGTGAAATGGGAATAGACGGTCAGATTATCTCTCCTACCCACCACCTCTTTATGTATGACAAGGACGCATCATCTGCTGCGAAATCGGCGAGAATACAGAACGAGGGGATCAGCAAGGTCTGCTCAGAACACCGCGACAGGTTCGCCGGAAATGCATCACTCCCTATGCAGGATGCAAAGCACGCTCTTGAAGAGCTTGATTACGCGTATTCAAAGCTTGAGATGAAAGGCATAGAAATAGGCACAAACATCAACGGAAGAAATCTTGATGACGAAAGCCTGTTTCCAGTCTATGAGAGGGCACAGGAACTGGGAATGCCAATCTTTGTCCACCCAAATGATTTCATGGCAAAGGAGAGGCTTTCAAGATATTATATGGGAATAGTTGTTGGGACACTGGCTGAAACAACGGTTGCTGTGAGCAGTCTTCTTCTGGGAAACGTCTTCGGGAAATTCCAGAAACTGAAGATGGTTTTTTGCCATGGCGGCGGAGCGATTCCATACCAGGTCGGAAGGCTTGAACATGCTGTGAAGATAAGGCAGGAATTCAAGAATGCCAACGTGGACATCAGAAAGGGCTTGAAGAACATACTCATTGACTCGGTCGTCTTTACCCCTAACGCTCTCGATTTCCTGATCAATGAGACTGGCGAGGACACTGATGT
>JBJKQJ010000155.1:0-4199 GCA_046705445.1 Thermoplasmataceae archaeon | reverse complement strand
GGGTACCAGCAGGTGCTTTGAATTATACTTACACTTACGCATCACCACCCTATGTGACCTATTCATCCGTAACCATTGGACCGAACACAACCAAATTCGTTTCAGATTGGGAAGCTAACAATTCTGGACAACCGCCTGTTTTCAACACAATGGCAGGCTATACCTCCGGCGAATTGCTTGGGAAAATTATAACTACTGCCGGATCGCTGAACCAGACGGCATTAAGGGCTGCTGCCAATGAAACTTCAGGTTCGACAACCATGGATGGGCCTTTCATACTCAACAAGACAACAGGCGCACAGGTAGGGGAAGCCCAGGATCTGCTTCAATTCCATGGTAACACCAGCCATCCGGTAGTAGTATATCCTACAAACAAGTCAACGGGGAAAGCCACATACCCAGCACCCGCCGCGGTTCCAGCTGCAGCAGTTCCAAGTTCCACGTCCCAGGACAATTCGCTTGGCAGCTATCTGCTGGCTGATGTATTTATTGGAAGAATAGGATAAGTGTTACTAATTGGTGCAATACTTATCGCTGCTCGGGGGAGCGTTGATCGTTTCCCTGTTCCTAACTTTTTATTTTTCTGCAATGGGTCTCGGTCTCAATCTTATATTCGGCGTCTTGAAGATGGTAAACTTCGCACACGGTGCACTTTTCATGATGGGATCTTTTCTCGCAGTTTCATTATATCTGGCATTCCATTTTGATCCCGCACTAGCACTCATAGTAGTCGTTCCAGTATTCGCCCTTATCGGTGCTGCAATGTACCTGGCCTTCATACCAAAGCTTTCAAAGTCAAAGGACCCTGAGATGTCTTCACTTGTTCTTTTCTTCGGACTGGCTTATATAATTCAGTCTATAGCCTTGCTTTTTTACGGCACTAACGGTTACTTTGTTCCAGAGGCATCCTACGGTTTTGGGTCCGTCAGTATATTGGGAACATTCATCCCATTTTCCTACTTAGTTGCAACCGTCTTTTCCATAGGATCCCTCATTTTTGTGTATTACTACCTTTACAGTACTAGAATAGGCCTATCAACCCGTGCCTTAATGGATAACAGATGGGCAGCTGAAGCCTCAGGAGTGAATGTTACAAGGATTTCATTAGTTGCCTTCATGGTCAGCATAGCATCAGTTGCAGCGGCCGGGGCGTTTTCTTCACAGATACTGTTTGGCACATCACAGGATATAGGGAATATAATTGCGGTCACTTCCTTTTCAGTCATCATAATAGGAGGTTTGGGAAAGCCACAGGGCACTGTCGTAGGTGGGGCGGTGTTCGCAGTCAGCTACGAACTTTCTTCAATATTCCTTCCGAACTGGACAGACTTTATCCCGGCGCTAATTCTGGTTGTAGTTATAGTGCTGAGACCAATGGGAATTCTCGGAGGTAAGACACGTGAAGTTTGACGCAGGAATCACTGTTACATCCAAGCAGTTTGGAAAAGACTCCCTAAAGTCTCTGGTTCCACTGGCAATATTGTTCGGTCTGGGAGGGGTGATTTACAATAACCCCTTTTTCTTCTATCTCCTGGCTGTGCTGATTATCGGGACAAACGCATTGAATATTGTTTACGGTTTCACAGGCTACCTGCCCTTCGGTTTTGCTGTTTTTATTGCATTTGGCGCTTATCTCTCTGCAATTTCAATAAACCTGTTGCATTTCCCAGAAGCCCTGGGCATTCTTTTTGGAGGCTTATCCAGTGTAGTGCTTTCTCTTGCATTCACACCCTTGCTTCGCCTATCGGGGGCATATTTTGCCGTTGCCAGCCTCGGTGCTTTTGAAATGATGTACTATCTCATGAGCAACCTGTCACTATCGAATTATACCGGTGGTCCCTATGGCATAGCACCAAACGTGCCATATACTCCTACAGCAGATTTCATAGCTATAGTTGCCATCGCACTGTTATCGTCCATCGTTGTACTCTTCATTCACCACTCGAATTTTGGCCTTGCTCTGAGGGCAATAGGTGACGACAGGACTTCTGCGGAAATGAGCGGCATCGACACGCTTCGTTTAAGGGCTACCGCATGGGGCCTGAGTGCATTTCTGATGGGAATAGCCGGATCACTCTACGGAATTGACCTTGGATTCTTCTATCCGGCCGGTGTATTCGACCTCACACATTTTTCCGTGCTTCTGATAATTTTCCTGATTTTCGGAGGGAAGGGCAGCTACCTGGGACCGGTTGTTGGAACCGTTTTATTGTATCTGGTTTACGAATTCGTTAATTTCAATTATCCTAATATTTCCCTCCTTGTGTTTGGAGTGATAGTTGTATTGCTGATACTTTTCCTTCAGAACGGAATAGTTCCTCGCCTCAAATCGATCTCGCAGGAGGTATTTTGAATGGACGAAATGCTTGTTGTTGAAGGAGTGAGGAAGACTTTCTCTCACCTTGTTGCGTTGAAGGATATCTCACTAACACTGGGAAAGGGAGAGATTCTTGGATTGATAGGACCGAATGGCTCAGGAAAGACAACATTGATAAACACAGTCTCAGGCATTTTCAAGCCAGACAATGGCAAGATCATAATGGAGGGAAAGGAAATAACCGGCATGAAGCCCTTTGAGCTTGCCCATATTGGTTTGAACCGGACGTTTCAGACTCCAAAGCCTTTCAACTCCATGTCAGTTTCAGAAAATGTAAGGGTCGCTCTGAGATACGGTAATAAGAATTCACGCACGAAAGGATCAGAGCAGGTGGAATTGGCCCTCACCCTTTCTGGTCTCCTCGGTATGGAAAATACATTAGCAGCGTCTTTGAACACCTTCCACAAAAAGATGCTCGATCTCTCCCGAGCCATGGTCACTGGTCCGAAAGTTCTTCTGGTGGATGAACTCGCAGCAGGTCTGAGCACAAAAGAGATGAATGAAGTGAAGAAGCTCTTGCTCGATATCAGTGATAAGGGTGTTTCTCTAATCGTTGTAGAGCATGTGATGCCATTTATAAAGGGACTTGCAAAAAGAGTCATTGTGATGAACGCTGGCGAAAAAATATTCGAAGGTAAATTCGAAAAGGCTGCTGACGATGACAAAGTGAAGGAGGTCTATCTTGGAAGAAGAAGTGTTGTTTGAAGGGACAGTAAATGACTCCGGTTACTCTGGTATGAGAGTAATATGGGATATTTCGATCAAGGTTCATAAAGGGGAAACAGTACTTCTCCTTGGGGCAAACGGTGCCGGAAAGACCACGTACCTAAAGAGTGTAATGGGCATGCTTCCCATCAATGACGGTGAAGTGCTCTTCAAGGGAAAGGACATTTCCAAAATCGTTCTTAACAAGAGAGAAAGGCTAGGCGTATCCTATCTTTCGGAGGATACTTTCTTCAACAGTTTGACAATTAAAGAAAACTTGAGAATGGGGGCGCTCTTCCGTAAATCAGAATTCATAAAGGAAAAAATGGAGGAGGTCATCAAGGTGTTTCCAGAATTGAAGGACAGAATGAACAGGAAGTGTTCCTCACTCAGCGGTGGACAGAGGAAGATGCTGATCATGGCCAGGGCAATAATGGCTGAACCTGAGTTGCTGATTATAGATGAACCCTCAAATGGGCTTTCACCTCTTCTGGTTGACAGGGTTATAGACGTAATCTCAATGCTGAAGCAGAAAGGAATATCCATTCTCTTTTCTGAACAGAATGTTGAATTTTCATCACTTGCTGACAGAATTTATGTAATTGATAACGGCAGAGTCGTGTTCAACGGTACCAGAAAAGAAGCAATGGAAAACAATTCCATTCACAACGCATACTTCAGCATATAGCTCTTATTCCGAAATTTCCATCAGGCGAAAGAGAAAATAGAATTGTAGGAAAAAGAAACTCGGCCCTGATTCATTTTGATCTCGATTTTCTGCGTGGATGAAAACTTTGCCAAAAACCAAAGTTTAGGGGCCATATCTTACTACCAAGAAAGAGAAAAGCAAATTGTCTATCCGTTTTTTATTGCAAATTTTTAAGCTCCTGATATCGATCGAATAGCCCGGACTGGCTGAAACCACCCGGTGTTGAATGCATTCTATCGCACACCCCATAGGGCCTAAAGTGATAGGGTAGTGTAACAAGGTCAAATAATGAGCATTTTCAGTTTTCCAATTCTCGACCCAACACTGAAAAAATGTTATATCCCTGCGAAATCATACATATCATGTGCTCGAGTTGTCCCGTTCTTATTCGATTAAGCTAGACAGGAT
>JBJKQJ010000154.1:0-2531 GCA_046705445.1 Thermoplasmataceae archaeon | reverse complement strand
GTGGATACGCAGGGCTTGGTATCTCTCCTTCAAGTATGATTCTACCTTTTCTCTTTTCAGGATCTATGGAAGGTATGGCTGAAAGCAGTGCTTTCGTGTACGGATGAAGCATTTCATTGAACAACCTGTCAGTTTCAGTCAACTCGGCGACACGTCCAAGGTACATAACTGCAACCCTGTCCGCCATAAGTCTAATGACATTAAGGTGGTGAGAGATAAACAGGTAGGAAAGTCCCCTATCTTTCTGGATCTGCCTCAGCATGTTCAGAATCTGGGCTTGTACAGACACATCAAGTGCAGAAGTGGGTTCATCAAGTACCAGTAATTTAGGCTCTATTCCAACTGCACGGGCAATACCTATTCTCTGCCTCTGACCCCCACTGAATTCATGCGGAAATCTATAGAGATGGTCTTCGCTGAGTCCTATTTCCTCTATTAGATTCTTCTCTTTTTCAAATATCTCCTCGGAATTCATATCTGTAAGGAGTTTCATTGGTTCGGCAATTACGTCCTTTATCAGTTTCCTTGGATCGAGAGAACTGAAGGGGTCTTGGAAAATTGGCTGCATTAATTTACGATACTCATTCATTTTCCTTTTTGAAATCTCTGTGAGTGAATGTTCGGATCTTATTTCGGCGAGTTTTTCATCAAGTTCTGCAAGTTCTCGTTCCTCCTCCTGCGTTCTGGATTTAAGTTTTAGAAGCTCATAGATCCTGTCCTCTTTCTCGATTACATCCTCCATTGTTTCTTGAGGAAGGTCAAAGTAGACATTGCCATCCGTAGCTTCAATCAGCCCGAGTACAGTTCTTCCCAGTGTAGTTTTCCCACATCCGGTTTCGCCCACCACTCCAAGAGTCTCACCCTCACGTATTGAGAAGGTGACGTCATCCAGGGCTCTAACACTGCCCCTACTTCTAAGTAGGTTGGAACTTATAGGGAAATATTTCTTCAGATGAGATACGTGCAACAATATTTTTGATTCTTCTGCCATTACTCTACTACCTCCTTTGAGTAAAGGAAACATGCAACTTTATGGTCCTTCTCCACATTTACGAGAGCGGGTTTCTTTTCTTCACAAATGTCCATTTTGAATTTGCATCTTGGATGGAATCTGCAGCCGCTTGGCGGAGTAATCAGATTAGGGACCGAACCTGGAATGGATTCCAGTTTTATTTCCCCTTTAGATCTCACGTCGGCTCTGGGTATGGAACTCAGTAAGCCGGTGGTGTAGGGATGAAGTGGGTTGCTGAATATTTCTGCAGCCCCGCTTTCTTCAACAAGATTCCCAGCATACATTACACCTAGTCTTTGGCACATTTCGGCAATAACCGCAAGGTCATGCGTAATAAAGAGAACCGAGGTATCTGTGACTTTGTTTAAGTCCCGGATGAGATCAAGAATCTGTGCCTGGGTTGTCACATCAAGCGCAGTTGTGGGCTCATCTGCTATAAGCAGCTTAGGATTAGAAGCAATGGCCATTGCAATCATGGCTCTCTGCTGCATTCCACCACTTAGTTCGTGCGGATAGGCATCGTAGACTCTTGTAGGTTCACCAATATTAACCAAGGTAAGCAATTCTATGCCACGCCTCTTCGCCTCTTCTTCAAAAACTCTTTCGAATTTCTTCCTTCTAAACCTTCTCTGCATGAGATAGTTGGAAAAGTTCGCTTTAATGTTTCTTTTCTGTTCGGATATCTGTTGTTCAAGCTGTGCGATGAGATTGGTATTTCCTGTGGCTTCAGCTTCTATCAGTTTAAGAATAAAATCGTACAGGCGATCCTCTTCCCTGTAGTAATCCCTCATCAGTGATATCAGAGATAAATCGTTTCCCTGTTTCCGTCTGAGGATTACCTCCTTTATCTCTTTCAGGGAAAGCGCCTCATCAGCGTCACTTTTTATGATGTTGACTATTTCGTCTTCAGCTTCAGGAACAGCATATTGCCTAGTCCACTGATTTACATAAGATCTGTAATCCTTCTTTGAAGCTTTTATCCCTTCGTAGAACTCCTTTATGTTTTCATCATTGAGACTTTCTCTGCGAATAATTGCATTGGCAATTTCCACTCTGTTGTGCAGCAAAATATTTTCTGCGATCTGCTTTCCGATAGAGAGTACTGGATTGAGTGCAAGTGCAGGCTCCTGGAAAATCATGGCCATTTTCTTGCCCCTTATCTTTGAGATGAGTGCATTGTGCCTCTTAATCAGTCTTTTGTTTCTCTTTACAACCACGTTGGTTTCAGATTTTACGTTGATCCTGGCCAACTTTGGCAAGTCATTCAATATGTTGTAATCGTCAATAAAAATGGAGCCTGACACTATTCTTCCTGGGGGGTCTGGTATAAGATCCATGATGGAAGTGGCAGAATCACTCTTTCCGCAACCACTCTCTCCCACAAGGCCAAATATCTCACCTCTCTTTACAGTGAGAGAAACCCCGTCGAGAGCTTTGACTATTCCCTTAGAGGTAAAGAATCTAGTAACAAGATTTTCAACCCTCAGGTACACCTCGTTTGTACTTTCCTTTGATTTTT
>JBJKQJ010000153.1:0-8780 GCA_046705445.1 Thermoplasmataceae archaeon | reverse complement strand
GTTCAGTCCCGCTTTGATTCCCATATCCACATAATAGAAGCCGTCTGCAAGTGTGAATGCAAGCTCCTGCACTGCACTGGAACCTGCTTCCCGGATATGGTAGCCTGAAATGCTGATATAATTCCATTTTGGAGTGTTCTCTGTGCAATAAACCATCATGTCTCTTATGAGCCTGAGGTGCGCTTCAGGAGGGTAGATCCATTCCTTCTGGGCAATATATTCTTTCAGGATATCGGCCTGGACCGTCCCTGCAAGTTTTTCAAGAGGCACTCCCTGCTTCTTGCCCACAGCAATATACATTGCAGTCAGGATTGCTGCAGGGGCATTGATTGTCATAGAGGTGCTGACCTTTGAAAGGTCAATTCCGTCAAAGATGACTTCCATATCCTTGAGTGATGAAACGTTGACCCCACACTTTCCAATTTCTCCGTCGGAGCGAGGGTTATCTGCATCAAAGGCATATAGCGTTGGCATATCAAATGCAATGCTCAGCCCTGACTCGCCGTGCTTTATGAGGTACTTGAGCCTCTTGTTAGTGTCCTCCGGGGTCCCGAAACCTGAGAACATCCTCATGGTCCACTTGCGCCCGCGGTACATGTTGGGATAAATTCCCCTCGTGAACGGGTATTCTCCAGGCAGGCCAAGAAGCCTTTTCTCAGTATCAGCTGGAATGTCTCCTGAATCGTAGACTTCCTTGACCGGGATGTTTGATGAATTTGTAAACTCCTGTTCTTTGTACCCTGTCTTCTTGTTCCAGGGCTCCAGGGTCTTCCGTGACCATGAATCATATGATGGATTTGATGCGCTTTTCTGATCCTTCATCTGTTTCAGCTTCATGGACCAGTAAGAATTGGAGTCTTTTTCCATGACTTCAATAAGCCATCCTGAAATTAAAATTTTTTTGATTAATAGGGCGTGCCACAAAGAGTCAGGGCACAGAATGAGTTGGCTCCCCCACTTCCTGAAGGAATGCCGTATTTGCCACTATATATCTTGCGGGAGGGCCTTCCTTATCTCATCAAGTAGTTTATCAGCGCTGTAATAGCCCTTTATTCTGAGTATCTCATTGCCTTCGTTATATAAAATAAGGAGAGGGAGGGATCTTATTCCAATGGCTTCGCTAAGGCCTTCTGCCTTATCGAAATCAATCTTGGCGACATTAAGCCAGGGAAGATCCTTTTCCAGAGATTCGATCTCACGATCCAGCAGTTTGCAGGGGTGGCACCAACCTGCAAAAATGTCGAGAAGGAAAAGAGAACCTGTTTTTATGAGGGAATTGAGTTCCTCCATATTTACTGGCTGGGACATGCAAGCTTAAAACTAAAGATTACCAATAATCTTTGTTTATCATCTCATCATACATATCCGCCAGCCTGTTCTTGTTTTCCATCTCATGTTCAGCCAGCGTTTTCAAGAATTTGCCGATACCTGTAGTCTTGTATTCTTCGGACATCAAAAGTAGAACTTTATGCAGGTCATTTGACATTTTCATTGCGGAAAGAAGTATGCTCTGTAGATCATTTGGGTCCGGGTCGTCCAGATCCTCCACTATGATATGGTCAAGTATTTCGTAGTTGGAAGATGGCTTATCGAAATCGGCACCTTTGACGGTTCCGGTCTCCATGGCTTTCTGAATCAGTTTTGTGTCTTCGACTTCCTTGTTCTTCAGTTCTTCGAGCAATATTTTGACGTGATCAAGAAGTGACTGCTGGGAAAGTGTATCATAGCGCTGGCTAATCCTCTCCTTTAGTCTTATTGTTCTTCGAAGAAGCTGATTTCTCACCTCGTCGAAAGATTTTCCCGATATGGTGCTGATATTTTTGTTGTGGTTACCAGGCATGATAATCTTAAACATACCTTTACGACCTTATAACCCTTTCGCATTATTCACGCATTATCAATTATTGCCAGTAATATGGATTAACTGCAGGAGTATTTTGGGCTCTGTATGCAACACTTTACACAATTAACCTTTTTTTAAAAATATAGATTACTGTTCGTATTAAAATTGGGAAATTCGTCGTATACAGAAATGTCACTATGCAACTTCGCAGTCGGCGCAAATAAATAATACCGTTGACAACTGTGGATTTGAAATGAAAGTATCACCTTCTGTAATTTCCTTAAAGTTTGAAGTGCTGGGAGACCAGATAAGGCAGTGTGATGAATCCGATGTTTATTCATACCATCTAGACATCATGGATGGGCATTTTGTGCCAAATCTCACTATGGGGCCGGAAATTGTCAAGGCCATCAGAAGAAGCACCTCAAAACCTCTTGAAGCCCATCTCATGATCGAGAGACCTGACAAGTATTACAAAGACTTCATTGATGCAGGTTCTGACGTATTGCTGGTTCACCAGGAATGCCTGGTTGACTTCCCCAAGCTGATTGCTGACATAAAGGATGCAGGAGCGGAATTTGGGATCGTTATTAATCCGGATACCCCATTTTCAAGTGTCCAAAAATATCTGGAACATTCAAGCATACTTCTTGTAATGTCAGTACACCCGGGTTTCTCTGGACAGAAATTCATCGAGTACGTCCTTCCAAAGATAACCGAGGCCAAGGAATATATCAGGGAACATGGCCTCAAGACGCTTGTTGAAGTTGACGGTGGAGTAAACAACATCACCGGAAAGAAAGCGGCTGAAGCAGGGGCAGATATACTTGTATCTGCGTCATACATATTTTCTGGAAATATACCAGAAAGAATTGGTATTCTGAAAAATTTATGAGGTTACCAAAAGTAACCTTCCATTCCTTATTTTCTCAAATTCTTCCATAGCCTTCCTCACATCCCACATATTCATTCTGGAAGCAACAGGCGCTTTCAGTTCGTGGTTTTCAGAGATTCTTATCAGGCTGGTCAGATCCTTTAAGGAGCCCCCAGTACTTCCCAGAATGCTCATTTCACTGGTATATAGCCTTGCAATATCCAGCGTTGTATCCTTGCCAGTCTGGACTCCAAATGTTACGAGTTTTCCCGCCGTGGCCACATGCGAGACTGCCTCAGGCCAGTAGGTGGCCCCTATGGAATTTATAACGATATCCGCCTTGAAATCCTCAGGAACCTCGCCAGTTTTGAATACGGTTCCGCAACCGTAATCCTTTATCCAGTCTTTTCTTGAGACTCCATACACTTCCAGACCCATTATTGAGGCCAGTTGAGATGCAAATATTCCCGTGTTTCCAGATGCCCCATATATGAGAATCGATTGCCCGGGTTTTGCCTCAGCCCTCATCAGTGCGTGGTAAGAAGTAAGTGCACCTATTGGCAGGGAAACAGCCACTTCCTCTGACATTGAGTCCGGAATATGGAAGAGGTTTTTCTCAGAGATCTTCACGTATTCCGTATAGACGCCATCGGTAACGACTCCCAGAATACCCCCATTGCTGCAGAGGTGTTCCAGGTGTGATCTGCACATCTTGCACGTTCCGTCAAACACCCGGTTGAAAATCATGACTCTGTCCCCTTTCTTGAAGAGCTTACCGTCAGTTTCCACTTCACCTATGGCCTCAGATCCGGGGATGTGGGGAACAGGGGTCAGGTTATAGACTATCTTGCCATGTATTACACCGTAATCAATTGGATTTACCCCTGCGTGTGTGATCTTTACCAGAACTTCCCCTTCTGCTGGAGTTGGTTTTAGGACCTCCACAAGCTTCAGGTTGTCTTTCCCGAATTCAGGGCCAATATTTACTGCCTGCATAATTATATCATGCAGTTCTATGTAATATTGGTTTCCGGACAGGCATAAATATCTTAATACAAAGTTGGCTTTTTACCAGCAATGGAGGCTGAAAAAGAAATGGAAAAGTTTGCCTCTTTCATGGTTGGAGAGCGAAAGAGCCCGCATACCATAAAAGAGTACAGGTTTCTCGTTTCCATATTCCTCAATCATGTGGGAAAGCCCATCGAGAATTGTTCGCCTTCAGACATAGAGAGTTACAAGAATTTCCTGGCATCAGAAAGGAACTATTCCAAAACAAGCCAGTACCTTGCAATAAAGGCCCTAACGCATTATTACAAGTACAAGGAAGTCCCGCTGCCAGTAAACCTGACCGGGCCTAAACGTCCCAGGAAAATGCCCAACTACCTTAGCGAAAGGGAGGCTTCAAAGCTTCTTAAAACAGCCAGTACGGATGAACGGAACAATCTCATCGTATCGCTTCTTGCCCATACTGGCATGCGTGTTGGAGAATTGTGCAACCTGAAGATCGACGACGTGGACCTTGAGGAGGGAGTGATAGGGATACATTCGGGAAAGGGTGACAGGGACAGAATTGTCATTATGCCTGAAAACTGCATAGACATAGTACGAAAATACCTGCCTATGAGATATGAAATGAAAACTCAAAGCAAAGCCCTGCTTGTAAGCAGAAAAGGCACAAAACTTGACACTTCCACGGTTCAGCGAATCGTTAGAAATCTTGCAAAAGAGGCAGGGATTTCAAAGAAGGTTACACCCCATGTGCTGAGGCATACATTTGCAACAGCAATTCTAAGGAATGGAGGGGACAGAAGGTTCATCCAGCAGTTGCTGGGCCATGCCAGTGTCGCCACAACACAGATATATACGCATGTTGATGACAACACGCTGAAGGAGATGTACCAGAAACACCGTCCAAAGTACTAGCTTTTTCTTTCAATGATATAGTGGGCCAGCCAACTCAGGAATTCCTTGATTTCCTGGTTTCCGTTGACCTGGGAAAGGTAATCCTTGCTCTTTTCAATCATCTTCTGCATCATGTTACGGGAGTACTCGTAAGACCCACTTTCCCGGACTATTTCCTTAAGTCTGGCAAAATCATCATCAGAAACATCCCCACTTTTAAGGCATGCCCTTATGAACTCCCTATCCTCTGGCCCGGAAAGCTCCATTGCCTTCAGCATAAGGAGGGTCTTCTTCCCCTCATTTACATCACTCTTGATTGACTTTCCAGTTTCGGCTTCCTCACCAAACAGGCCGAGTATATCATCATGCAACTGGAAGGCAGTTCCGAGGAGAGTGCCGTAATAACTGAGAGGTTTTACGTCCTCTTTGGTTCCGCTAAGCATTGCCCCTAGTACCAATGGCCCTTCGATGGTGTACCTGGCAGTCTTTAAAATATGAAGCCTCAACAGGTCAGGTTGCGAGAAGGAATCGTTGCTCGCGGAGTCTATATCAATTAACTGCCCGTAGCCAGTCATTTCAATTATCTTTGAAAGTTCAATATTGGCCTTCAAAACTTCTTCTGCATGAAGCCCGCAATCCAGGAGAGCCTGGTGTGCCATTGAATCAGCCAGGTCTCCGGCAACTATGGCAATATTTTCGGAAATTCTCTTTGGATCTGAGACCTTCTCCCCAATCTGATGCCTTACACTGACATGCAAGCTCGGTTTGCCTCTTCTTATCTCACTCTGGTCCATAATATCATCATGGATGAGGAGATAAGTTTGAGTAAGTTCCATTGAAATTGCTGCCCTGTATACCTTTTGGTTGTGCGGTGCGAAAAGATCGTGGCCCAGAACCACCAGCATTGGCCTTAACCTCTTGCCCCCATTAAGTGTGAACTCCTCTATGAGCTGGTTGACTCCCCGGCAGACCGGATCGAGCGACTCTTTCTCCCTTTCCCGGAAGAACCTGATAAGTTCATCGTCGATCCGTTCCTTCATCTCCTTCATAAAGGCGTTGTGATTGATTGTATCCATGATCTGAAGCCTGAAGGCATGATGATCTGACAAAATTTAACACTTTTTCACATTTACCCAGTACAATGATGAACAAGTCGCGTGCCGATCAATTTACCTGTGGTGTTGACGAAGCAGGCAGAGGACCTGTAATAGGGCCCCTTGTGGTTTCTATTGTCTGTGCCAGTACAGAGGCCCTGGAAAATATTGGGGCACGTGATTCCAAGTCACTGACTAAGAACTCCCGGGAAAGGCTCGACAGATTGATCAGGGAAAACAGCTCATTTGTTCTTTCCAAAGAGATAACTGCCAGGGAACTCAATGATCTGATGAACAGAATAAACCTGAATGAAATTGAGGAAAAAGCATACTCGGAACTGATTTCCAAATCACCATATGACTGCACTGTATATGTGGACTCCTTTGACGTTAACGAGAACAGGCTGTCTGAGAAGCTTTCCAGCCTGACTGGCAAGAAAGTGGTATGCGAGCACAAGGCAGATGCCAAATACCCCTCTGTTTCCGCAGCATCAATCATTTCCAAGGTATTGAGGGACAAGGCAGTTAAGGAACTTGAGAATGAGTATGGTCGGATAGGTTCCGGATATCCTGCTGACCCAGTTACCGTAGAATTCCTGAAAAATTCCGTCAAAAATGGAAAAGATCTTTCCGGAATAGCCAGGACTCACTGGAAAACATACAAGAATCTCATTTCCAACAATAAGAACGCCAGGCTTTTCTAGGGTGCGATAAAGACCTGGAAGTGGCAACACATCAGAAAGTCAAGAATTAGTGTTTCCGGTTTATTAAGATTAATATATCATAGGCAACTTTAGGCATTGTGTCCACATTCGCGCCATCAGGAAAATCAGAACAGGCAGACGATTACAACGAGAGGGGAATTTCCTATTTCAACCTGAAAAAGTACCCGGAAGCCATAAAGGAGTTTACAAAGGCAATAAAGCTAATTGAAAACGAGCCGGACTTCCACTTCAACAGGGGACTTACCTATTATTCCATGAAAATGCTGGAACAGGCAATAAAGGACTACCTGAAGAGCATCGAACTCTACCCTGATCATGCAGATTACTACAATGCAATTGGGGCTGCTTATGATGATCTGGGAGAACTTGACAAAGCAGTCGAGGCATTTACAAAGGCAATAAATCTGGAAAATGACATTCCTGACTACTATTACAACAGGGCCAATGCCCACTGGAGAAACCAGGACCTGGATTCTGCACTTAAAGACTTCAACAAAGCAGTTGAGCTAAATTCAACAGATCAGATATTCACATACAGAAGATACGAGCTTCTCATGCACATGGGGAGATATGAGGACGCAATCAAAGATATGGATAATGCCCTGAAGATGGTTCCTGACAACTACCAGTATCATCTTGCCAAATCAGAGGCATATGAGAAGATGGGAAAGTACGACGAGGCACTGAAGTGTGTGGAAGATGCCTCAAAACTTGTTTCTGATCCTGCATTGCTCGATGACAGAAGAAATGAAATAAAATCTAAAATGCCTTAACCGCATGATTTCAGCGAGAGGAAACTGTTGCTCGAATCATGGGGACTTAGGGATTACCAGCAGAGCCTGGTAGAATTTGTTACCAAGAAACTGGAGACTCATCCCGCAGTTGCTCTTGAATCCCCAACAGGGTCCGGAAAAACCATCACCGGGTTGGCTTCAGCCTTTGAATTTGCATTCAACAGGGGTAAGAAAATTCTTTACCTTACACGAACCAATTCCCAGCAGGAGCAGGTTCTTAAGGAATTGCGCAGAATTTCGACCCTTCAGAAGATCAAGGCTGTGCCCATACAGGGCAGGTACAACCTATGCCCTCTCTACATGGAGATGGAGAATGAATCTGATTTTACGCCGGATTCACTCTCGAGATTCTGCAGCATAAGGAAGCGGAAAGTCAGGGAAGGAAACCCGGAAGCATGCAGATTTTTCAATGAAAAGGTCACATCCGGAAATACACTTGAAATGATATACAGGGATATCCCAGATGCCGACAAGTTCCTAGAATTCGGCGTCAAAAATACTGTCTGTCCATATGAGGCACTGAAATATGCAGCTTCGAAGGCAGATATCGTGGTTGCCCCATACACCTATTTCCTCAACGGTATAGTTGCTGAGAGATTCCTTTCAAGATGGGGAGTGTCCCGTGAGGACCTCGTTATTATTCTGGATGAAGCACACAACCTTCCCGATCTGGCCAGGGAGCTCTCATCTTATTCCATAACTCTGAGGAACATAGAAATGGCCGAAAAGGAAGCCCAGGAGTTTGGAGATTCAGAGCTTTCAGAACGATTCAGGGCAACAGACTACTGTGAAATGCTAAGGAATGCCATCCTGGACCTCTCACGTGAATACCTTGGAGAGCGCGAAGAATCCAGGATCCAGTTCAGGGAACTGGTGGAATATTCAGCAATAGGGGCCAAAATATCACTGGAGGACTTCTGGGCCTATACTTCTATTTTTGCACTGTTTGGAGAGATGGTCAGCCAGAAGAAGGAAGACATGGGAAAGGTCCCAAGATCGCATGTTCTCGCCCTCTCCAGCAAAATGCTAACATGGAAGGAGTCTGAGGATGAAAGCTATGTTGCAATCGTTTCCAAGGAAGATGAAGGCAAAGTGGAGGCTTTCTGCATGGAACCTAGAGGCATTCTTGAGCCTCTGAAGTTATCAAGGACCATTCACATGTCCGGCACCCTAGAGCCCTTTCAGATATACAGGAACATAACTGGATTCACGGACCTGCCTGCAAAAAGAGTGACTGGAATTTTTCCAGAGGAAAACCGACAGGTGATTTTCTATGACGACATTTCGACAAAATATGATGAATTTGGAGATGAACAGGCGCTTAAACTTAAGACCCTCATAGAAGACATTGTAAATAATGTAAAGAGGAAAACTGTGGTTTTTTTCACTTCCTACAACCTCATGGACAGGATTATCAGGCTGGGATTCAACTTTGACTATTTTGCTGAATCTCGAAAGACATCACAGCAGGATCTGATGAATCTGCTCGAGAAATTCAGGAAAGAAGACCGACCTTTAATGGCCGTTATGGGAGGGCGGGTGTCAGAG